>CAZOLD010000277.1:175-1540 GCA_964580595.1 uncultured Eubacterium sp. | reverse complement strand
CTAACAGCGCCACGTCCTCCAAAATCCATCGCTGCGCCTCAAAGATCCCGGCGCTATCCTTACCAATCTCGCCTGACTCCTTCTCATAAAGCTCCCTTAACTGCCGGGAGGCTTCTGCCCTGGCCTCCTCAAGCCGCGCCATCTCAGCCTCGGGATTGCGATCCCCACCGGCGTCTAAGCCCACCCCGCCGCTTCGCGCGGCTCCCGCGATATCCGCATCCCTCCCGCGCAAGACCCAGAGCTTCCCGAAGGCGATGCCCCCGAATACGCTGGTTCCCTGAAATTTCCTCTCCCTCATCAATCCCTTATCCTCCCTGACATTCCTTATCCTCACCTTGCTCATGATAAAAGCGAAACCGCCAGGCCGTGGGAATTTCCTTCTCACATTGCCTCCATGGCCTTCGTCCCCTCCGGAGGCAGGGCAATCCCGCGGCCCGGCACGCCCTCACGTACGACTTTGTGCGCCCCGCGCGGCTACCCGAAACGCCCTTACACGCCCGCTTCTCCCGCGCGGCTGCCGAAAACCCTCACGCGTACGCTTCTCCCGCGCGGCTGCCGAAACGCCCTTACGCGCCTGCTTCTCCCGCGCAGTTGCCGAAAAGCCTGGGCATCCGCTCGGAACACTTCTGTGTGACTGCCCGCAACGCGCACGCCCGGAACACCTCCACGCGCACGCCAAGAATGCCCCCATGCAACGACCTCACGCGCCCGCCCGGAGCGCGGAACAGCTTGAAACGCCGGGGGAGTTATGATATAGTATGGCGTCAGGGCTATGGGAATCTAGGCATGATACGGCGCGCCCGCCTTCCGGATTCCCTGGCAGGAACGGGCTTTGCCCGGCCGTTTGGGAGGAATAGAATATGCGAAATGAGATCCTGTTAATCGTGTCCCTTATCCTTACGTTTTCCGCCGTCATCGTGCTGTATCGCCTGTTTCAAGAGCAGGGACTGTACCTGTGGACCGCGATCGCCACAATCGCGGCCAATATCGAGGTCCTCATCGTAGTGGACGCCTTCGGGATGGAAATGACGCTCGGGAACATCCTGTTCGCGTCCACCTTCCTGGTGACGGACATCCTAAGCGAGCTCTATGGGAAAAAATCCGCCCAAAGAGCCGTTTTCCTGGGAATCGCGACCACGGTTTCCTTCCTGCTCATCAGCCAATCCTGGCTTCTCTATGAGCCGAACCAAAACGACTTCGCGTCCCCCGCCATCCGCACGGTCTTCTCCAATACGCCGAGGCTCATGGCGGTCGGGGTCATCGTCTATGTCATCGTCCAGTTTTTCGATGTATGGCTATATCATAAATGGTGGGATTTCACGGACAGGAAATTCGGAGACCATAAGAGGTTCCTGTGGCTGAGGA
>CAZOLD010000277.1:0-165 GCA_964580595.1 uncultured Eubacterium sp. | reverse complement strand
CGCCGTCCTGTTCAACGTGGGCGCGTTCTGGGGCATCCACAGCGCGGGCACGCTGGCGTCCATCGCGCTTTCCAGCTACGCGATTTTCCTCATCACCAGCCTGGCGGACACGCCCTTCCTCTACCTGGCGCGGCGCATGCACGAGAAAGACGGCAGGTAGGCGGC
>CAZOLD010000276.1:0-1560 GCA_964580595.1 uncultured Eubacterium sp. | reverse complement strand
CAAGGAGGATAAGGATAAGGGGAACGCGGGCAAGGAGGATCCTGCGGCGGATGCGGCCAAGAAGGAAAAGGCGCGAGCCAGGGCCTTGGAAGAGGCGGAGGCGCTGGCGGCGGGATATGATTATGACGGCGCGATCAAGAAGCTTCGGAAAGTGGACGGGTACGAGGGCGATAAGGAGCTGCAGGAGGCGGTTTCGGGTTACGAGGCGCTCAAGGCGAAATGCGTCCCCGTCAACGTGCAGGAGATCACGCATATTTTCTACCATACGCTCGTGGTGGATCCGGAGCGCGCGTTCGCGAACCAGGATACGGATACCCAGGCGGTAGGGAACAACCAATGGATGACAACGGTGGATGAATTTAACAAGATCACGCAATCCATGTATGATCGGGGCTTTGTGCTAGTGGACCTCCACGACATCGCGAAGGAGACGGTGGACTCGGACGGGACGCCGCATTTCACGCCGGGGGAGATTTTGCTGCCGCCGGATAAGAAGGCGTACGTGCTTTCCATCGACGACTTGTCCTATTATCACAGCTATGACGGGTACGGGTACGCGTCAAAGATAGTCCTAGACAAGGACGGGAAGCCAAAATGCGAGTATGTCGACCGGGACGGGAATGTTTCGGTCGGGGATTATGACGTGGTTCCTTTGATGGACAAATTCATCGAGGAGCATCCGGACGCGGCTTACCACGGAGCGCGGGGGACGATCGCGCTGACCGGGTACAACGGGATCTTGGGGTACCGCACGGACATTTCCTACCAGACCGTGCCGGACGACATTGACGCGGACAAGAGGGAATGGCTGGAGGAGCATCCGGATTTTGACTTGGAGAAGGAGCGCGCGGAGGCGAAGAAGGTGGCCGACGCCATGAAGGCGGAGGGATGGAAATTCGCCAGCCATACCTGGGGGCATTTGCGGGTAGGGAGCGTTTCCCTGGAGCGGCTGCAGGTTGACACGCAGCGGTGGCGCGAGAACGTCGAGCCGCTCGTGGGGGCGACCGACACGATTATCTTCGCCCACGGGGAGGACTTGGCCGGATGGGAAGAGGATTATGAGAATGGCAATGAGAAATACAATTTCTTGCGGGACCAGGGATACCATTGGTTCTGCGATGTGGACTCCAACCAGTACAGCGTGAAGATATGCGACCATTACGTGAGGCAGGGCCGGAGGAACCTGGACGGCTACCGGATTTATTTCAATTCCATCGGCACGCAGGACAGCGTTTCGGACCTGTTCGACGCGGCGGAGGTCATCGACCCGAAGCGCCCGCCGGTGCAGCCGCTGGAATGACGGCGCGGAACATCGAGGATGTCAGGGCAGGGACGGTTGTCGAGATCATGAGGGAAATAGAGAACCCGCATGCAGATTGATACATTCCAATCCGCCATACGGGGTGACGAACCTGAAATAGGGGATATTGCGGAAAAATCAGCAAGGCAGGGAGAAAGAAAGAATCAGAAGCGGAGCCGGGGAGCCCGCATGCGCCATGTACGATACGATACGTTTAGGAAGGGCAGGTGCCATACGGGATGATTTTGCTAAAAGCGAAC
>CAZOLD010000275.1:0-1567 GCA_964580595.1 uncultured Eubacterium sp. | reverse complement strand
GGTTTTGGCGCGGATAGGGTAAGCCCATGGAACAGGATGAGAAATTCATGCGGGAAGCCATCCGGCAGGCAAGGAAGGCGGAAGCGTTAGGGGAGACGCCCATCGGATGCGTCATCGTGTCGGGCGGGAAGATCATCGCGAGGGGATACAACCGCAGGAACACGGAGAAAAACACGCTCGCGCACGCCGAGCTTGCCGCCATACGGAAGGCCTGCCGGAAGGTTGGGGACTGGCGGCTGGAGGGGTGCACGATGTACGTGACCCTGGAGCCCTGTCAGATGTGCGCGGGCGCCATCGTCCAGGCGCGCATGGACAGGGTCGTCATCGGCTGCAGGAACCCGAAGGCCGGATGCGCGGGCTCGGTCTTAAATCTGCTTGACGTGCCCGCCTTTAACCACCAGGTGGCGTTAGGGACCGGCGTCCTAGAAGAGGAGTGCTCATCCATGCTGACTGCGTTTTTCAAAGAGCTGCGAAGCAGGAAGCGCCCTTGAGGCTCCCCTGTATTTGTTTGCGCCGGGCGGCTGCCGGCCATTGACTTTTCCGGCAAGAAAAGGTATAATGAGATTTCCGAGCAGCTGGGGAAGCAGCGGCGCCCTGTACCAACAATCCGCTATAGTTGGAGTGATGCCTCGCCCCGGGTTTTTGGCTGTGGGGCTGCCTTTTATAAGTGGTGATGACGTCTGGGTCTCGCGCAATGGGACTCTGCGAACCGTGTCAGGTTGGGAACAAAGCAGCACTAAGCAGAATCTCCCATGTGCCGCGAGGCAGCCTGGGCCGAGCTAACTGTAGGAGTAACGCCCATGGTCAGGATTCAAAGCGAGGCGCTCGGATTCTGTTACGTCTTCCCGTTTTTCTAGGAAGGCGTTTCTGTTACCGATGATCCAAATGGATGAAACCATAAAAATTTCACGCAAGAGCGAAAGGAGAAGATCTATGAAGAAATTTGTGTGCAGCGTATGTGGCTATGTCTATGAAGGGGATTCCGCGCCGGACCATTGCCCGCAGTGCAACGCGCCTGCCTCCAAGTTCACGGAGCAGAAAGGTGAGATGACCTGGGCATCCGAGCATGTCGTCGGCGTCGCGCAGGGCGTTTCCGAGGACATCCTGGAGGACTTGAGGGCGAATTTCAACGGGGAATGCACCGAAGTCGGCATGTACCTGGCCATGGCGAGGGTCGCCCACAGGGAAGGTTATCCCGAGATCGGCCTGTATTGGGAGAAGGCGGCGTATGAAGAAGCCGAGCACGCGGCGAAGTTCGCGGAGCTGCTGGGCGAGGTCGTGACGGACAGCACCAAGAAGAACCTGGAGATGCGCATCGAGGCGGAGAACGGCGCGACCGCGGGCAAGACCGATTTGGCGAAGCGCGCGAAGGCGGCGAACCTGGACGCGATCCACGATACCGTGCATGAGATGGCAAGGGACGAGGCTAGGCACGGAAAGGCGTTTGAAGGCCTCCTGAAGAGGTATTTCGGCTAAGAAAAGGATCGGCAAGAAGATCAGAAAGGCAAGAATGCTGCCAGGAAAACGCGGCTGGACAGAAAAGACGTCAGCCCGGGAATGAAGGCTG
>CAZOLD010000274.1:0-1574 GCA_964580595.1 uncultured Eubacterium sp. | reverse complement strand
AACGGCGCCAGCGTCAAGGCGGCGACCTGCCCGGCAGGCGCGAAGCTATCCTCGGTGAGGAAGGCCGGCGCGTCCAAAGTAAGGATCACGTGGAAGAAGGTCCCAGGCGCGAGCGGATACGAGATCTCCATGAAGACGGGGAATGGGAAGTTCAAGAAAATCAAGACGGTATCCGGCAAGAAGGCATCCAAGCAGTCCTGCGTGAAGTCCGGATTGAGAAAAGGGAAGAAGTATGCTTTCCGGGTGCGTGCCTATAAGGTCGCCGGAACGGGAAAGGTTTACGGGTCATACAGCAAGTCAAAGTCCTTGCGAATGAAATGATGTGTGGGAGGCAGAGCCATGTTTGAGCCTGGAAGGGATGCCGGGGAGAGTTACGCCGTCCCCGCGGGGACGGCAAAGCGGGCATATGATGAGGAATGGAACAGGCTTGCGGAGGAGAGGCTGAAGCTGGAACGGGAGAAGAAAGAATTTCGCCTGCGTCAGGAGGCAGAGAAAAAGAGGCTTGCGGAGGAGTCCTACCTGTTCGAGATGAAGTGGAGGATTTTAGAGAGCGAGCTAAAGAAACTGGCGCGGGAAAAGCAGGTGTGGGAGAGCGAGAAGGAGCGCCTCAGCCACAGGGGCGCGGCATACCGCAGGGCCTCCGTATCGGAAGAAGGCGCGGAAGTGTTTTTTTCCGGCGTGGAGGACGAGCTTTCCTTAAAGAAGCGGTATAAGGAGCTGATCAAGATTTACCACCCGGATAACCTGGGCGGGGATACGATGACGCTCCAGAAGATTAACAAGATCTACGATATTTTAAGGAAGCAATATTCGGCATGACGGCGGCCCAGGGTGCGGCCAGGACGGGCACGGGACAGCAGATGAAATGGGATAAATTCACGATCAAGACGACGACCGCGGCGGAGGACGCCATAAGCGGCATGTTAGCGGAGCTTGGGGTGGGCGGCGCGCAGATTGAGGACAACGTGCCTTTGTCGAAAGAGGATCAGGAAAAGATGTTCATCGACATCCTGCCCGAGCTTGCGCCGGATGATGGGATCGCGTATGTCAGCTTTTACCTGGAATCCGGCGGCGGCCACGGCGCGTTGCTGCGTCAGGTGGAAGACGGGCTGGAAAGGCTTCGGGCGGAGGTGGATATCGGGGAAGGCAGCATCTTAGCGGACGTGACGGAAGACAAGGACTGGATCAATAACTGGAAGCAGTATTTCAAGCCGTTTTCCGTCGACGGGATCCTGATTAAGCCGACCTGGGAGGAGATCCCCCCGGAGTGGGATGGCGGGATCGTGCTAGAGATCGACCCCGGGACTTCTTTCGGGACGGGGAAGCATGAGACGACGCAGCTTAGCATCCGTGCGCTGCGCAGGTACCTGCGCCCGGGAGACGCGGTGCTTGACGTGGGGTGCGGGAGCGGCATCCTCTCCCTCGCCGGCTTGAAGCTGGGCGCGGGCACGGTGACGGGAACGGACATTGACGCGGCATGCGTGGATGATGCCGGGAAGAATATGCGCGTGAATGGCATGCCGGCAGAACAGTACCGGTTTTTTCATGGGAATTTGATCACGGACGGGGGTTTG
>CAZOLD010000273.1:0-1601 GCA_964580595.1 uncultured Eubacterium sp. | reverse complement strand
AGGCCCGGTACATCTCATACCTGCAATCCTCATCCCGGACCATCGCCGTGAACAAAGAGTCCTGCATCTTGGCGTTCCCGCCTTTGGCGCCGACGCCCTTCTTGCCGCCGGGATATGTTTTGTTTTCCCCTTCTTCCAACCTGCCTATCCCCCCTGTCATTCCCCGGCGGGCGCGACATACACGCGGGCGGCAAGCTCGCTGTTCAAGGCGTAGAGCCCCTTCGGGTCGGAGCCGTAGAGGCCGTACTTCGTCAGCATGTCGGAGGCATTCCTCTCCTCCTCCCCCTGCTCCTTGACAAACCAGTCCAGGAACTGCATGGTGCGGAAATCCTTCGCCTCGTGGGCAGCGTCATAGATGGCGTAAATCAGTCCCGTGACATATTTCTCATGCTCATAACCGACCTCTAACGCGCTGCGCGGGTCCGTGAATTCCTTGTCCGGCTTCTCGATGGCCTCCAACGTCACCTTGCATCCGTTATCCTGCATATACCTTAGGAACATCATCCCATGATCCTGCTCCTCCCGGGCCTGCACGAAATACCAGTTGGCAAAGCCGTCCAGCCCTTTCTCCTCGAAGAAATCAGCGATATCCAGATACAGGTACGCGGAATAAAACTCCTTGTTGATCTGCTCATTGCACAGCGCCGCGATTTTCTCGTTCATGATTGCGAAACACTCCTTCCCTTATTCATCAAACTGTCATCAACCGGCGAGACAGGGCGCGGCCCATGCCGCGCCGCCGCCTTTCCGGAGTCATTATATGCAAATCCTCCCGTGATGTCAATATCCTAGGAATGCCGCCTCACACTGCTCCATGTCTCCCAGACCCCGTCGGCCCAATAAAACTTTTTTTGAAATTGACTATCGCGGGACAATGTACTAAAATGGTTACGTTGTCAAGAAGCCAGGATCCGCGGCGTGCCGGCGGGGGCTTTTTGGCGCGCCAGATCGAATGACGGCCTTGCGCGCTGGCGGGGGGAGGGCGGCCCTCACGCGCGCCACGGGAGGAAACCGGATGAAGAATCGAAAAATGAGCTCCAGGATCACCATCTGCATCCTGATCTTGACGACGATAGGCATGATTTTGCTGTATGTCACGGCGAACCGCAGCATGACTTCCATGATGAAGGATTCCCGAATCGAGAACCTGGCCATCTCCTTAGACGCGTAGGTGAACATGATCCAGGAATACGTGCAGCAGCAGGAAAACCTACTGATCACGTACAGCAAGTCGGAGAGTATCCGCGAGTTCCTGAAGGATCCCTCGGACGCGCGGCTGCAGGCGCAAGTGCAGGAATATACCGAGAATTACTACGCGCAGCTGGATAACTGGGAAGGGATTTACGTGGGCGAGTGGGACACGCACGTGATTGCCCATTCCGACCCCCAATATGTCGGCATGACCACCAGGGAAGGGGAGCCGCTAAAGCAGCTCCAGGAAGCCATGGCCTCCTGTGACGAGATTTACGATACGGGCATCATCGTCTCCCCCGCGACGCAGAAGCTGATCCTGTCCCTGTACTGCCCCGTCTATGATGCGGACGGCACGACCATCTTAGGATATGTGGGCGGCGGCCCTTTCGCGGACAGACTCCAGGAGA
>CAZOLD010000272.1:0-1629 GCA_964580595.1 uncultured Eubacterium sp. | reverse complement strand
ATAGGAAGCGGGTCCGGCATGAATCGAACGGAGGGAGGCCGAATGGGCGTATTAGAGAATTTAAAGCCACAGAAAGTATTTGAGTATTTCGAGGACATCACGCAAATCCCCAGGGGATCCGGGAACGTGCGAAAAATCAGCGATTACCTGGCCGGTTTCGCGAAAGGGAACGGCCTTAAGTACCGGCAGGACGAGATGGGCAACGTCATCATCTGGAAGGACGGGACGGCCGGATATGAGCAGTCCAAGCCCGTCATCCTGCAGGGGCATATGGACATGGTGGCGGTCAAGACGGAGGATTGCGCCAAGGACATGGAGAAGGATCCGCTGACGCTTGAGGTGAACGGCGATTGGCTCTCCGCCAGGCAGACGTCCTTAGGAGGGGACGACGGCATCGCGGTCGCCTACATGCTGGCGCTGCTTTCTAGCGACGACATCCCGCATCCCCCGATAGAGGCAGTGTTCACCGTCAACGAGGAGGTGGGCATGGTCGGCGCGGGGTTCATGGACGTGTCGGACTTAAAGGGGCGCCTCTTCATAAACGTGGATTCTGAGGACGAGGGAATCTTCACGGTAAGCTGCGCGGGCGGGACCACGGCGGAGTGCATCCTTCCCGTGCGCAGGGAGGACGCGACGTCCAAGGTTCTGGAGATCCGCCTGACCGGATGCTCCGGCGGGCATTCCGGCATAGAGATTGACAGGGGGCGCGCCAATGCGAACTGCCAGATGGGCAGGATTTTGCTAAGCGTCTATCGGGAAATCGGCATGAAGCTCATTTCCGTGAACGGGGGCGAGAAGGACAACGCCATCGCGAAGTCCTGCACGGCGCGCATCTCCGTCCTCCCGGAGGTGTCGGAAAAGACGAAGGCCCTCATCGGCAGCGTCTATGAGGAGATCCGGGAGGAATTCCGCTTCACGGATCCGCAGATGAACGTCACGGTCAGCGAGGCGGGGGATGAGGCCGATCGCGCCTTTACGGGCACCGCCACGCTCGCGACGATCATACTCCTCGTCAACACGCCGAGCGGCATCCAGCGCATGAACCCCGAAGTGCAGGGCATGGTGCAGACGTCGCTCAACTTAGGGATCTTGCGCACGGAAGAAAACCAGGTCAAGTTCTCGTTCGCCGTCAGGAGCTCCAAGGAAAGCGAGCGGGAATACCTTATCTCGCAGCTCCGGGCCTTGACGGAGATATTCGGCGGCACCGTGAAGTGCTCCGGCTCCTACCCGGGATGGGAATACAGGTCCGACTCGAAGCTGAGGGACACCGCCATGAGGGCCTACGAGCTGCTCTACGGGGAGAAGCCCGTGGTGGAGGGGGTCCACGCGGGGCTGGAGTGCGGCATTTTCGCCTCCAAGCTGGAGGGGCTTGACGCCATCTCCTTTGGGCCTGACATGAGAAACGTCCACACCACGGACGAGATATTGAGCATTTCCTCCACGGAGAGGACCTGGAAGCTCTTGCTGAAGATTCTGGAGATGTTGCGGTAACGAGAGCTGGCGGGGGAAAAAGTGCTTGCAATCCAACAGCGGGTATGTTACGATATATGCGCTGTTGGATTTGCGTGGCTCCTTGGTCAAGCGGTTAAGACATCGCCCTTTCACGGCGGTAACACGGGTTCGATTCCC
>CAZOLD010000271.1:0-1633 GCA_964580595.1 uncultured Eubacterium sp. | reverse complement strand
GGCAAGGATATCCGGGAGATGGCATCCGCGGGAAGGGCAGGCTTGCGGCGCGGCGCACGGATGGATTTCCCGGCATGGGCGCGCGCCCGGTCAGGGCGGCCGGCCCGCAGGACGGCATCCGCGAGATCAGAGTAACATCGTAATTCAAGGAGGTAGCTAGCAATGAATACGACTTATGTACCAGGCGCGGCAGAGATTGAGAGGAAATGGTATGTGGTGGATGCCGAGGGCAAGACATTGGGGCGTTTGGCGTCGGAAGTGGCAAAGATTTTGAGAGGGAAGCACAAGCCGATTTTCACGCCCTACCTGGACACGGGCGATTATGTGATCGTGGTGAATGCGGAAAAGGTGAAGGTGACCGGCAAGAAGTTGGACCAGAAGATCTACTTCCGCCATTCGGAATATGTCGGCGGCGTGAAGGAGACGAAGCTCCGGGATATGATGGCGAAGCATCCGGAGCGGGTCATCGAGCACGCGGTGAAGGGGATGCTCCCCAAGGGGCCGTTAGGCAGGAAGATGTACAAGAAGCTGTTCGTTTACGCGGGCCCGGAGCACAAGCACGCGGCACAGAAGCCGGAAGCGCTGACTTTTTAATCAGGAGGTAGGGAAAGATGGCAGACGCAAGATATTACGGAACAGGCAGAAGGAAGAAGTCGGTCGCCAGGGTTTACCTGACGCCCGGCACGGGGAAGATAACGATCAACAAGAGAGACATTGACGATTATTTGAGCATGGAGACGCTCAAGGTGACCGTGCGCCAGCCGCTGGTGGCGACGGACACGGTTGACAAGTTTGACGTCTTAGTGAACGTGAAGGGCGGGGGATATACCGGCCAGGCAGGCGCGATCCGCCATGGCATTTCCAGGGCCTTGCTCCAGGCGGACGCGGGATACCGCCCGGTCTTAAAGTCGGCGGGGTTCTTGACGCGCGACCCGAGGATGAAGGAGAGGAAGAAATACGGCCTCAAGGCCGCGAGGCGCGCGCCGCAGTTCAGCAAGCGTTAATAAAACTTTGTTACAGCTGACCTTGATGAGTTTATCGAGGGCACGCGGAAGGATGTCGAAGCGCAACGGAAAATCCGGAAAGGACCTGTGGGAACCATCGCAGGCCCTTTTTTTATGCCCTTTTGTCATTACTTTGCGGGACGGCCGAATTTCTTCTCCTCTCCTTTCATGACGCGCGCCAAGCCTTGCCTATGCCTCAGGAACATCATGAGGGCGAGGGCCAGCGCGAGCAGCGTCTCCTCCTTCCCGCCCCGGAAAAAGCAGGATATGGCGTAGAAAGAGGAGATCGCCACGGCGCCAAGCGCGAGATATCCGCTAAGCAGCATGGCGGCGAGGCCAATAAGGCAGCTTATGGCGCCCCTTAGCGGGGTGTAGAGCACGATGGCCGCGCAGGTCGCCGCGACGCCCTTCCCGCCCTTAAAGCGCCTCCAGAACGGGAAGTTGTGCCCCAGCGCGGCTCCCGTCCCCGCGTAGAGGATCTTAAGGCGCGGCGCCGTAGGAAAGAGAAGCCAGCTCGCGAGGCAGGCCGCGCAGGTCTTTAGGAGGTCGCCCGCAAGCACGGCGAGGCCCCATTTGACGCCCAGCTTCGCCATGACGTTGGCCATGCCGGGATTGCCGAAATCGGGCCT
>CAZOLD010000270.1:0-1636 GCA_964580595.1 uncultured Eubacterium sp. | reverse complement strand
GCCCAGCTTCGCCATGACGTTGGCCATGCCGGGATTGCCGAAATCGGGCCTGTCCGTCCCCTGCCTCGTGACATGCCTTACGACCGGCTCCGCCGTCAGGACGCATCCTAGCAGATACCCTATCGCAAGGGACCATAAGCGATACATCGCGCCCCTCCTCTTCCTGAATATAGCCATTCGCGCGGTTGCGGCTTAAGGCCGCCCTACAGCACTTTCACCGCCGTATCCGGCGCCAGCTGCTTGAAAACCTCATCCGCGTTGATTTTTTCGGGGCTGCCCTTAAACCCGCTGTCACGGAAGACGGCGCGGAGCGGCTGCCGCCTCGCGATCGCCTTGATGACGGAGGCGGGGATGTCCTCGTCAAAGCAGGCAATCAGGTCTCCGCCGTTGTAGGTGTGCACCGTGCAGCCGCCGATCTGCTCCGACGCGTACGGTTCAGAGAGCGGCAGCCCCCATTCCAGCAGGCAGCCGAATAACAGGTCCAGGGCGCCGCGGTCCGGCTTGATGTTGGATTCCAGCAGGGGGATGAGGCTTTGGCTGTACTCGCCGGCGGGGTAGTAGACGTCCGCCATGTTGCCCTCGTCGAGCTTGAGGACGCGGAAGCCGGCGTCAAGGCTGTCCGCCGCCTCCTTGAATTCCTCCTTGAGCCTCGCGCCGGCGCGGCGGATGCGCTCCTTGCCGATCTCGCAGATGTTTCGGTATCCCGCCTTGAATGCCACGCTGTCCTTTCCGCAGGGCTCGGGCAGCTGCACCATGATGAACTTGCGGCGCCCCGCCTGCCCTCCCCGGCGTTCCGCCTCCTGCGCGTTGAGGCGCATCACGGCATGGGCAGTGGAGGCGGACCCGGAGAAGAAATCAAGGACGATGTCGCCGTCCGGGGAGGTCGCGTGGTAGACCAGGCGGCGTAAGACCTCCACGGGCTTCACCGTGTCGAACCCGCTTTGCCCCATCAGGCCTTCCAGCTCTTTTTTCGCGCTCTCAGCCGTGCCGTAATCCTTCGGGAAGAAGCCCCAGAACGGCTCGGTGATGCTCTGCCTCTCGTATTCCGGCCTCATCTTAAGGTATGGCTTATTGTCCCTGATGAATAAGTCCCCGTTCTTCCTGTAAGTGGCAACTTGGGATATCCCAAGTTGCCACTGTTTGCCCTCGGGAGGGTAAACAGTGGAAACGCCGTCCGTGATTCCGAAAATCATGCTTTCGCGGCCCCGTATGCCGTTCGCGTTCATGACCTCGATCGGGTACTCGCGGTATTTCCCTTTCCCGTCCTCGAGCGGGTATTCCTTCCGGCCGATCGAGAATAGGTTAAAGCGCCGCTTGGGCTGCTTGGAATACGCCAGGATCATCTCCGCTTTCGGTTGCAGCTTGTTGAACGACGTGGACGTGTTCTGCGACTTCGTTTTCGACTCCCAATAGATCTCCCCGACGAAATTGTTGCCGCCGAAGACTTCGTCTAGCATCTTCCTCATGTTGAAGTTCTCGTTGTAGTCGATGCTTACGAATATCACCCCGTCGTCGCTCAGCAGATTCCTGGACAGGATGAGCCTGGAGTATACCCCCATGCCCCGCAAAGCAGGTCGCCGCCATGGATGAAAGCCCACGGATTGCTCCGCTGCGATGCAGCTCCCGCAATCCTGCC
>CAZOLD010000269.1:0-1679 GCA_964580595.1 uncultured Eubacterium sp. | reverse complement strand
AACAGAAAGCGTGGGATCCGCCTGTACACAGGTTATTCCCGGCGGTCTCAAAGCAGTACATGCATCCCAGGCATTTGCGGATATCCTCATCACGTCCCTCTATCGCCTTCACGCCCCATTCCGGATCAGCCAGCCAGGAGCGCCCCATGGCGATGAAGTCCAAGTCCCCCTTCTCCAAGATTTGCTCGGCGTAATCCGGGTCACGAATCACGCCGGTGGCCGCCACGGGAATGGATACCTGCTTCTTGACCTCCGCGGCAAAGGGGATCTTCCAGCCCTGGGAATAAGTAGTGGGCTCCACGATGGTATTGCCCGTCATGTGGGTGCCGGAAGAGATGTTCAAGAACGCGACGCCCGCGGCCTCGCACGCCTTCGCGGTCTCGATGGTATCCTCTAAGGTCAGGCTCTCCCCGTACATGTCGTCTAAGAACTCCGTGCTGCTAAGCCGCACGCTGATGGGGTAATCCTTCCCGCATTCCCGCTGGACTTCCTCAATGATCTCCATCAGGAAGCGGCGGCGGTTCTCCGGGGACCCCCCATATTGGTCTTCCCTGTGATTGTCAAAGGGGGAGAGGAACTGCTGGATCAGGTAACCATGGGCCGCGTGGATCTCCACCCCGTCAATGCCCGCGCTCTTCGCGCGCTTCGCGGCTTTCCCAAAGTCCTTTACCAGATCCTTCACCTCTTCGGTGGAAAGCGCCCGCGTGGGCTCCGGGGCGGCGTAGCTGGGAATCGCCATGGAAGACACCAGCTCCGTCACTTTCGGGTTCAAGACCAGATGGGTTTCCCGCCCAGGGTGCTGCAGCTGGACGAAAATCAGGCTGCCATGGCGGTGAATCGCCTCCGCCAGCTTGGAAAAGCTTTCCACCGTGTCGTCCCTTGCCAGGGAGAGCTGGTCGTATTCCCCTACGCCGTGCAACTCGTTTACCCTCGTGATTTCGGTGACGATAAGGCCCGCGCCGCCCTTCGCCCGTTCCTCATAAAAGCGGATGAAATCATCCGTGGCCTGCCCGTTCGGCGAGCCGACGCCTACGCCCATGGCCGTCATGACCAGGCGGTTCTTTGTCTCCAGGTTCCCGATCCTGCCTTTTTCCGCCAAACGCTCGTGCTTCATCTCCCCGCACCCCCTATCAGTCCCTTCCGGTCATACCGGGCCGTCAAAAGCTTCGACGCCGCCAGGCGGGGATCGGCCTCCCCGACCTTGACAAGCTCCTTCATCTCAATATCGTTCTCGCTGTACGCGCCGCCCATGTTCTCCAAAACCGGCAGCTGCCCCCAGGGATCGTCCCCGCTGGACCTAAGCCGCACCGTGACCTTCCCGGGCCTCCAGATCCTGTATGTGTACTCCGCCACGTTGGAGTAGACGTTGACCTTCGAGAAAACGGGCGTCCCATTCTCGTCCGGCTCCAGGAAAGGCTGCATGTAAAAGCTGACGCCCCCGGACTTTCCCCCGTCCGCCGCGCCCTCGTAGCAGGCCGCCGCGCCGGGATTGTTGAATTCCCCGTCCAGCTTGACGGAGACGTCCGCCAGCGTCACGCCATGCCGGCGGGCCGTGGCCCTAACCGAGCCGTCCCTTTTCTCAATCTGGATGTCGTCCTCATGCTCGCACATTTTTTTGGGCAGCCCGAACTTCTCCCTTCCGGGGAGGGTCGCCATCTCCGCCCCCGGGCCCGAAAGCA
>CAZOLD010000268.1:0-1716 GCA_964580595.1 uncultured Eubacterium sp. | reverse complement strand
TGTGAAAAAATAAGCAGGAGTGAGGCATCGAATGAAGATTGTTTTTTTGGACGCGAAAACCATTGGGGATGATATCGACTTATCCGGATATGAGACGCTTGGCGAAGTGGTGAAGCATGATTTCTCCACTGCCGAGGAGGCGCGGGAACGCACCGTGGACGCGGACGTCCTGGTGTTGAACAAGGTGCCGGTCAACGAAGTGAGCATCGGCAAAGCCGAGTGCCTGAAGCTGGTGTGCGTGACGGCGACCGGCACGAACAACCTAGACAAGGATTATTTGGCGAAAAGGGGGATCGAATGGCGGAACGTGGCGGGGTATTCCACGGAATCCGTGGCGCAGCATACCTTCGCCATGCTGTTCTACCTGCAAGAGCAGCTCCCCTATTATGACGGTTATGTCAAATCCGGGAAATATGTGCAGGATAAGATGTTTACCCATTTTGACCGCACGTTTTCGGAAATCTGCGGGAAGACCTGGGGAATCATAGGGCTGGGCGCGATCGGGCGCAGGGTGGCAGACCTAGCGAAGCTCTTCGGATGCGAAGTCATTTACTATTCCACCTCGGGGAAAAACAACCAGCCCGGCTACGCGCGCGTCGGGTTTGAGGAGCTTTTGGAAAAATCCGACATCGTGTCCGTCCACGCGCCGCTGACGCCAGAGACGGAAGGATTGATGGGAAAGGAGGCGTTCCGGCGGATGAAGCCGTCGGCCATCTTCCTCAACCTGGGGCGCGGGCAGATTGTCGTGGAGCGGGACCTGGCGGACGCCTTGCGCGAGGGGGAGATCCGCGCGGCCGGCTTAGACGTGCTGTGCGCCGAGCCGATGAGCGCCGAGAACCCCTTGAGGGAAATCCAGGACAGCTCCAAGCTCCTAATCACGCCTCACATCGCCTGGGCGAGCATCGAGGCGAGGACGCGGCTGATGGACATCATCTTAGGGCAAATCCGGGATTTCTTCCACTGCCCCGCGAACGAAAAGTGAGGAGGGCGCCCGCTTCGCAAGGGGAGCAGCCCAGCCGGCGCTACCGATACCTGCGCTGCCAGATGCAGTCTCGCATGGCGCCGGCGCCCATTCCCGTACTGCCAGCATTGTGATGTCCGCGCTTTCGGCATCCCGCGCCGCCGGCGCCTTCTTCACTCCTCCAGCCCTTCAATTCCGTACTTTTTCAGCGTCTCCTTGTACCCGCCGATCTCATCCTGGATAAGCAGGTCAATCGCCCGCATCCCCAGCAACTCGACGGGCGCCTTGTCGTCCGTCAGGATGCGGTCACCTGCCTCGTAAGGAACTAGGCCTGCCGCCACCTCTTCCATCAGCGCGGCCAGCTCGGGATCGCCGGCGCCGCCCGTTCCCGCGCCACCCGCATCGCTTCTGTTCGGCGCGTCCGTTCCCGCGTTGTCCCTCGTGCCGCCAGACGCGTTCCCACCTGCCGTACCAGCACTTCTCGTGTCAACGATTACATTGCCTAATCTATCGCTGTTGCGTCCGCGTCTGCCGTGCTAGCACCCATCTTTGCCTCTTCTGAATCAGCCGATATCCGGCGCCCTCCTCACTCCTCCAGCCCTTCAATCCCGTATTTGCGTAGCGTCTCCTTGTATCCGCCGATCTCATCCTGGATGAGCAGGTCAATCGCCCGCATCCCTAGCAGCTCGACGGGCGCCTTGTCGTCCGTCAGGATGCGGTCGCCCGCTTCGTAAGGAACCAGGCCTGCCGCCACC
>CAZOLD010000267.1:0-1752 GCA_964580595.1 uncultured Eubacterium sp. | reverse complement strand
GACTTCAAGCATATCTCCGCCGCATACAAGAGTTTGCTCAAGTGGGTTCTCTTAAAATGATAATTATAATAGGTTCTATCTGACACCAATTCCCTGTAAACAACAAAAACATCAGAAATGAATCCTGCGTATTGGCATATCCGGTAATATCCTGATGGATTAAGCTCCTTATTTCTAACGTACACTACCACCTTCCGCATGGCGTCACCTTACGTCTCGCTATAAGCAAAGCGGATGTCATTTTGTGTAAAATTTTGATAGATCTCCCGCATCCTCCCCGACACGTTCTCTAGGCTGTACGCGCGGAGCCTCCCATAATTCTCCCGCGCCGCGCCACCCATGCGCCTTTGGACGTCCTCCCTCGTGCGGGCGCATTCCCGAAGCATCCTCGCGAGTCCGCCCGCGTCTCCCGGCTCGAACAGGAAATCCCTCACCAGATCCGTGTTCCCGCGTATCTTGGTGCACATCACGGGAACTTGGCAAGCGATGGCCTCCATCAGCGCGACGGGCAACCCCTCCTGGCGCGATGGGAAGAGGAATAGGTCGGATGCCCGGAGGATTTCCACGACGTCGGCGCGGAAGCCCAAGAACCTCACCTGCCGCCTGACCCCCAGGTTTTTGGCAAGCTCCTTGAGATGGGCGCCCAGATCTCCGCTTCCGCAGATGAAATAGCGGATGCGCGGGTTGCCCGATTCCTTGATTGCGCGAATAGCGACCTCATGATCCTTCCTGCGGCTTAGCTCACCGACCGAGAGGGCCATGACCTCCCCGTCCGAGACGCCCAGCTCCGCCCTCTTCCTGGCGGCATCCTCCGGAGCCGGGCGGAACTTCCCTAAGTCGATGCCGACGCCTGGCACGTACAGCGTCCTCTTCGCCGAGAGCTTCCGGCGCGCCCTGCCGTAGTCCTCCCGGTTGATGGTGATGAGCACGTCCGTCCAGCGGGAGAGCGCCTTTTCCACAGGGTAGTAAAGCACCCAGTTCCGCAAGGGCGCCCCCCTGAAGAAATGGAACCCGTGCGCTGTGTAGATGCACGGGATCCCAGCCCTGTGCGCGGCGACCCTGCAGATGGCGGACGCGATGGGCGTGTGGCAGTGCGCGAAGTCGTACGCATTCTCCAGGAAAATCTCCAGCATCCGGCGGTACGCGCCAACGTGGCGCCCTAGGCTCATGGGATCCCTCGAGAAGCCCACCTGGAAATGCCGGACGCCCATCCGGCCAAGCTCTTCCTTGAACTCCCTCACATATCCCGGCATATGCCGCGACTCCTCCAGGAAATCGCACGCGACGTGGACCTCATACCCCATCTCCCGGAGCAACCGTATGTTGTCCATGTTGAAGGATCGGATGGTGGAAGAAACCGTGGAACACATCAAGACCTTGCGCGTCATGCCAAAACCTCCCGGCTGGCAGCCCAGACGGATCGTCCCTGACTGGGAAGCGAGGATGTGTCCCTCCGCCGGCCGCCTTCCTTGTCCGGAATCCGAAAAAGCGTACTTTTTCGGACTCGCCCCCTGGCGCCCTCCCGAACGCCTGTTCATCGGCAATTTGCACAAATCCGCACTCCCGGGAAACGGGGGCTTTCAGGCGGGAAAAGGGCTGCCGGGGCTGGCACGAAAATCGCGCAGGCATTGCGGCATGGCGCCTGCGCCATACAGGCCGCGCGGGCGGCGGATGGCGGATGGACGGAGAAGCGGGACAGGGGCCAGCCCGGGGCGCGGGGATTTTCCTCATTGCGGCGCCGCGAAAATCCGG
>CAZOLD010000266.1:0-1767 GCA_964580595.1 uncultured Eubacterium sp. | reverse complement strand
CAATGCCGAGTCTTTCGCAGATATCGACCGCCTTGATTCGCATGGTCTCGTCCGCCCGAAACTGAACTAAAGTATTTGCCATAAGACAGTCCTCCTGAAATCTATTGTTTACAGTATACCCTCATATGATTACATTTGCAAGCATATAATGATATTTTCAAAATATTTCATGTTTCGGATTGGCATCAGATGAACAGCCAATCGCAAACTCGCGTCGTGAAATGTCTCTTGAATAGTGAATACTTTTGTAGTATCATGGGGGAGAAAAGCCGTGGCCCACTTTTTGAAAAGGAGATGACGCGGATGGAGGAGCCAATCTTGAGGATACCGGTTAAGAAATACACCGGCGAATCCACGGTCATCTCCATGCGGCTGCCGAAAGACATGCTGCGGGAAATTGACGCCGCGGCGGCCGCCTCGGGGCGGACTAGGAACGAGCTGCTCACGATCTGCATGGAGTTTTCCCTCAACCACATGGAGATCATTTCGGGCAAAGGGGATAAGCAAGGAGGACATGACGATGGCGGTTTTTAAGTGCAAGATGTGCGGCGGGGACCTGGAGGTCTCCGGAAATGAAACGGTGGCGACGTGCGAGTACTGCGGCACCAGGCAGACCCTGCCCCGGCTGGGCGATGACCGGCGGGCAAACCTATATGACCGGGCCAATCATTTTCGCCGGGCCAATGACTATGACAAGGCGGAGGGCATCTACGAGCAGATCCTGGGCGAGGACCAGACCGACTCGGAAGCTTATTGGTCCCTGGTCCTGTGCAAATACGGGATCGAGTACGTGGAGGACCCGGCAAGCCATAAGCGGCTGCCCACGGTGAACCGCGCGCAGTTCACGTCAGTGCTGGCGGATGAGAATTATAAAAGCGCCTTGCGCTACGCGGACGCCGCGCAGCGGGAAGTGTACGAGGCGGAGGCCCGCGCCATCGACGAGATCCAAAAGGGCATCCTGGAGATTTCCCAAAAAGAGAAGCCTTTTGATGTGTTTATCTGCTACAAGGAGACGGACGCGGGCGGGCGGCGGACGCCGGACAGCGTGCTGGCGCAGGAACTGTACCAGGGCCTGACCCAAGAGGGACTCAATGTGTTCTTCTCCCGGATCACCCTGGAGGATAAGATTGGCACGGCGTACGAGCCCTACATCTTCGCGGCGCTGAACAGCGCCCGCGTGATGGTCGTGCTGGGGACGACGGCGGAGAATTTCAACGCGGTATGGGTAAAGAACGAATGGAGCCGATACCTTGGGCTCATCCAAAACGGCGCGAAAAAGACGCTCATCCCGGCATACCGGGACATGGATCCTTATGACCTGCCGGTCGAGTTCTCCCATCTCCAGGCGCAGGACATGGGCAAGCTAGGCTTCATGCAGGACCTGATCCGCGGCGTGAAGAAAATTCTGGGGGAGGCCGGGACCGAGCCCGCGGAACAGCCTGCAAAGGCCGATTCCAATGGCGGTGCGGGCGCGGCGTCCCTGCTACGGCGCGCCTTCCTGTTTCTGGAGGACGGGGAATGGGGAAAAGCGGATGAGTACTGCGAGCGGGTGCTGGACAGCGATCCCGAAAACGGCGAGGCTTACCTGGGAAAGCTGATGGCGAAGAAAAAGCTGCGCTCCCGCGATGAGCTGAAAGGCTGCCAGGATCTTTACGCTGACGATAATTATAAGAAGGCCATGCGGTTCGGGGATGAGGTGCTTCGAGATGAACTGCGTGAGGCCGTTTACCAGCATGCGCTGCAGGACATGGAAAGCGCGGATTCCCA
>CAZOLD010000265.1:0-1775 GCA_964580595.1 uncultured Eubacterium sp. | reverse complement strand
CGAATCCGGCGCGAGCTGGAATTCCAGGGGACGATCCTGGATATCTACTCCGATTACATGCAGCTTCCGGATGGGAAAGTCGAGAAATGGGATTACGTGGAGCACAGGAAGGGCGCGGCAGCCGTCGTCCCGGCCCTGCCGGACGGGCGGATCCTCATGGTGCGCCAATACCGCAACGCGCTGGAGCGCTATACCCTGGAGATCCCCGCGGGCTCGAGGGACAGCAAGACGGAGCCGACCGTGGAATGCGCGGCCAGGGAGCTTGAGGAAGAGACGGGGTACCGCTGCGAGAACCTGGAATTTTTGATTTCCCTGAGGACGACCGTCGCGTTCTGCAATGAGCTCGTGGACGTCTACGCGGCAAGGAACCTGATCCCGTCCAGGCAGCACTTAGACGAGGGCGAGTTCATCGACGTGAAGCCGTATGAGGTCGAGGAGCTGTGCGACATGATTTTCCAGGGCGTGATCCAGGACGGGAAGACCATCGCGGGAATCCTGGCCTATAAATTCAAATACCTGAGGGAATAGCGCGGCGAGGGGGGACTTGCGTTGAAAAGAGCGATCATCCTGCTGGCCGTGGCCGTCCTGGCCGCGTTCGGACCCGCCTCCTGCGCCCCCGGGGATGCCCCGGACGGCGCGTCGGACGGGCGGATCCGCATCGTCACGACGATTTTCCCGGCGTTTGACTGGGTGAGGAACATCCTGGGCAGGAATCCCGCCGGCATCGAGACAGAGATGCTCCTCGATAACGGCGTTGACATCCATAGCTACCAGCCCACCGTGGACGACATCCTGCAAATCTCCACCTGCGATATCTTCATTTACGTGGGCGGGGAAGGGGACCGCTGGGTGGACGACGCCCTGAAAAAGGCGGCGAACCCGGACATGGAGGTCGTCAATTTGCTGGACGTGCTGGGCGACGCGGCCAAGGAAGAGGAAATCAAGGAAGGGATGCAGGGCGAACGCGGCGAGGAAGAGGAAGGCGCGGGCGCGGCCGGGGAAAGCAATAGCGCGGACGAGCCGCCCGAGTACGACGAGCACGTCTGGCTCTCGCTCCGGAACGCCTCTGCCCTCGTGGAGGAAATTGCCGAGGCCGTGGCAAAGGCCGACCCCGCGAACGCGCGGCTTTATCAGGACAACGCGGACGCGTACCAGACGAAGCTCTCGGAGCTGGACAAGGAATACCGGGACGCCGTGGCGGGGGCGCGGGTCAAAACGTTCCTGTTTGGCGACCGCTTCCCGTTCCGCTACCTCGCGGACGATTACGGGATCGATTATTACGCCGCTTTCGCGGGATGCTCCGCGGAAACCGGCGCGAGTTTCGAGACCATCGTGTTCCTGGCGAAGAAAGCGGACGAACTGTCCCTGAACACGATCTTAACGACAGAGGGGGCGGATCGCGCCCTGGCGCAGACGATAAGAAGCTGCACCAAAAGCGGGGCGCAAAAAATCCTGGAAATGGATTCCATGCAGTCCGTCACGGCGCGGGACGTGAAGGACGGCGCGGATTACCTGGCCATCATGGAGCAAAACCTGGACACGCTACGGGAGGCGCTGGGGAGCGCGCCGCCCACGAAAACGGCGGGGAGCGCGCCGCCCACAGCATAGCGAAACGTATGTGTGTTACCGGCGGCGCACGGCACGGCGCCTCAAGGCTCGGTGTCTCATGACCCGGCGGCAACGCGCAGCCAGACGGCGCATGGCACGGCACCTCAAGGCTCGGTGTTTCTTGACCTGGCGGCGACGCGCCGCCAGGCGGCGCATGGCACGGTGCT
>CAZOLD010000264.1:0-1823 GCA_964580595.1 uncultured Eubacterium sp. | reverse complement strand
CCTCCCACGTGCAAGGTTTTTTACGATATGTTGTATTTTCCCATGCACTTCCATGATATCATATATTGGCCGAAAATCCAATGTTTTCAAGGTATAGGCACTGAATTATTGTTCCATAAGCAGACACTACGTATCTTTACACAGTATAGCTCACTTGGTGGGAAAAGCGATAAATTTCCACGTTCTCTTCTGTTTTCACGCTTCAAAATCGCATAAAGTCTTTGGCAAGGGGCTGTGAAATAAAAGTCCCATCCAAAGTAAAACAGTTTGGTTCGGCTTTATGGACACAGGGTACGCATCCCTGTGGGAACTGGAAGACTAGGATATGGCTCCTTTAATAACTCCCTGTGCTGCCAGGCTCATGGGATGGAGAAATACGTGAAGTTCCCCATGTACCGGAAAGAAACAAAGGATAAACGGATATTTTGATACGGGGGCGAGGGGAAAAGGCCGGACACGGATTTCTGATTGAAACGGCGGGGGTTTCGGGTTATAATGGGGGAACAAACGAATCCCCCGCCGCTTTTGGCGGGAACAGGAGGCCGGTATGGAATCCCAACAAATGTTATCCATCCTCCAGCAGGTCAGGGACGGCTCGCTGGATGTCCATGAGGCGTACAAGCGGCTGAAAATCAGCCCGTTTGAGGACCTGGGGTACGCGAAGGTCGACCATCACAGGAAAATACGGCAGGGCGTGCCGGAGGTCATTTTCGGCATCGGGAAGACGCAGGAGCAAATCGAGGGCATCCTCCGCTCCCTCCTTTCGCAATGCCCGGAAAACATCCTGATCACGAGGCTCTCCGAGCCGGCAGCCTCCTACCTGGCTGAGCGTTTCCCCCTTACTTATGACAAAATTTCCCATATTGGCGTCGTAAACCGCAAGGAAACGCTCACGGCGGAGGGCAAAATCGTCGTGGCATCCGCGGGCACGAGCGACATGCCCGTCGCCGAGGAAGCGGCCGTGACGGCGGAAGTTTTCGGGAACCGCGTGGAACGCCTCTATGACGTAGGCGTCGCCGGCATTCACCGCCTGCTTTCCCATGTGGAATCCTTGGCGGAGGCAACCGCCGTCGTCGCCGTCGCCGGGATGGAAGGCGCCCTAGCAAGCGTGATTGGCGGGCTGTGCGACTGCCCGGTAATCGCGGTGCCGACCAGCGTGGGGTACGGGGCGAATTTCCACGGGCTGTCCGCCTTGCTCTCCATGCTGAATTCCTGCGCGAGCAGTGTCTCCGTCGTGAATATCGACAACGGGTTCGGGGCGGGGTACATCGCGAGCAGGATAAACCACCTTGCCGGCGGGGAGACGCCCGAGCCGCCGCCCGGCCGGGATTCTGAACCGGAACGACAGGAAACCCACGAATCGACGCAATTTAAAAAGGAGGTCATGAGCTGATGAGAACAATTTTTTTGGAGTGTAACATGGGGGCATCCGGAGACATGCTGATGGGCGCGCTCTATGAGCTTCTGCCGGAAAGCGCACAGCGGCAGTTCCTGGATACCATGAACGGGATTTTCCCCGAGAGCATCCAGCTGTCCGCCGCTCCATCGGAAAAATGCGGGATCTGGGGGACGAAGATGAATGTGGTCATCCTGGGGCAAACGGAAGGCGGCCCGCACCCTGGCGAGCCTTTACCCGGAGGGCCCGCTCCGCGCCCTGGCGAGCCTCTTCCTGATGGGCCTGCCCCGCGTCCCGGTGAGCCTATCCCCGGCGGGCCTGCCCCGCGTCCCGGCGAGCCTCTTCCTGATGGGCCTGCCCCGCGTCCCGGTGAACCTATCCCTGGTGGGCCCGCTCCGCGTCCCGGCGAGCCTCTGCCTGGTGGGCC
>CAZOLD010000263.1:0-1837 GCA_964580595.1 uncultured Eubacterium sp. | reverse complement strand
AGGGGGAGAGAACTTGGCTACATTCGGGGCGGTGTGTCCGGCAAAGGCCTCGCCCTGGTCAGGGTGGACGGGCATGGGCGCGCCGATTCGCATCTTCCGCATCCGCTCCCTGTCCTTGTCCGTATGCTCCTCCACGTAGTTGTCGTCAATGTATTCCTCGATGTCGTGGAACAGCTTTTCCCCGATCTGGTAGGCATCTTTGTCAAAGATCACGATGTAGACGGTCATCTCGTTCTCGAAGAGGAAATCGCTGATGGTGTCGATCGCGACCTTCAGGGCCTTGTCCTTGGGATAGCCGTATATGCCGGATGAGATCAGGGGGAATGCCACGGTCTCGCATTTCTTATCCTTGGCGAGGGCGAGGGAGGAGCGGTAGCAGGAGACGAGCTTCTCGCGCTCCCCATGGCGCCCGTCCTGCCAGCGCGGCCCTACCGTATGGATCACGTATTTGCAAGGCAGGCGGTACGCGCCTGTCGCTTTCGCCTGCCCGACCTCGCAGCCGCCAAGCGTCCGGCATTCGCTTAAGAGCCCGGGGCCGGCGGCGGAATGGATGGCCCCGTCCACCCCGCCTCCGCCTAGGAGCGACCGGTTGGCCGCGTTTACGATGGCGTCCACTTTCATTTTCGTGATGTCATTTCGAACAATCAATAGCGGCATGGCTTACCCTCTGTCTTTCCCGCATTCCTTCATGGCTGCGTCGTACACGTCCCGGAAGGGGACTTTGCATTGCTTCGCGGCGGCGGCCACGTCCTCATATTCCGGCTTGTATTTCGTGATGCCGTATCCGGAGCTGATTTTCATGGTAATCTCGCCGTAGACGGTGCGGACTTTCCGGAACCGCGCTTCTAAGGTCCTCCGGTAGCAGGGCTGGATGCGTACGCCCCGTGTCGTCGTGTGCGTCAGGATGATCCTGCTGAAGCGCCCTTCCTCCTCGAAGCCGCACAGGCAGGTCAGCACCAGGCCGGGGCGCCCCTTCTTCATCTGCACGGGTGTCGTGTACGCGTCTAATGCCCCGGCGTCTAAGAGCAGGCTGACGACGTAGGAAACCGCCTCCGGCGTCATGTCGTCTAAATTGCAGGACAGCTCCAGGATTTGCTCCAGGCTGTGGAACCGCTCCGTGTAGATGTCGGGATGCGTTTCCTGGGCGCGTGTTTCCGAAAGCGCGGCGGCCTGCCAGGTTCCCGGGAGCTGGCGCGGGGAGGGGACGGGTAAGACGCTCATGCTCCCGAGGAAAGCGCGAAGGCAGTTCGCCGTCTCGAAATCCCTGGTCCCCATGCCGTAACCCGTTTGCTCGACGGCCATCGGCGGCATGGGCACGAACCGGCTCGCGAAATGCTTTAACAGGGCGGCGCCGGTTGGCGTGCAAAGCTCGCCCTCGACAGAGCCGCAGTAAATCGGCACATCTTTTAGGATTTCAGCGGTCGCGGGGGCCGGGACGGGCAGGATCCCATGCGCGGTGCGGACCGTGCCGTTCCCTACGTGGACTGGGGACGCGATGATTTGTTCCGGGCCTAGCATCTCGAAGAGGAGGCAGCAGCCAACGACATCCATCAGGGCGTCCAGCGTTCCCACTTCATGGAAATGCACTTGAGAGATTTCCGTATGATGCGCGGTGCTTTCCGCGTCCCCAATGAGGGCATAGACCGCCTTGGCATTTTCCTTGACCGGAGCGGGGAGCGGGAGCGCGTCGATCCGGGAAAGCATCTCCGGGTAGCTTACGCTGCCAAGATGCCCATGCGCAAGCGGCCCGCCGGGAAGAGGCTCACCGGGACGCGGAGCGGGGCCGCCGGGGAGAGGCTCGCCGGGGCGCGGGGCGGGCCCGCCGGGGAGAGGCTCG
>CAZOLD010000262.1:0-1864 GCA_964580595.1 uncultured Eubacterium sp. | reverse complement strand
CAAGAACGGCGCGATCCGGCGTGTCAACGTCAACATCGCCGCCACCACGGTGGAGAACTACCGCAAATTGAAGGACGCGGGGATCGGGACCTACATCCTGTTCCAGGAGACTTACAACAAGGAGTCCTATGAGCGGCTCCACCCGACCGGGCCGAAGCGCGATTACGCGTACCATACGGAGGCGATGGACCGCGCGATGGAGGGCGGGATTGACGACGTGGGATTAGGCGTGCTTTTCGGGCTGAACAACTACCGCTATGATTTCGTCGGGATCCTCATGCACGCGGAGCACTTAGAGGCCTACAAGGGCGTTGGGCCACACACCATCAGCGTCCCGCGCGTGCGGAGCGCGGACGACATTGATCCGGACGCGTTCGACAACGGGATTTCCGACGAGACGTTCCAGAAAATCGTGGCATGCATCCGGATTGCCGTGCCGTACACCGGGATGATCGTCTCCACCAGGGAGAGCAAGGCCTGCAGGGAGAAAGTCCTGCACTTGGGGATTTCCCAGATCAGCGGCGGGTCAAGGACCAGCGTGGGCGGCTACGTGGAGCCGGAGCCGGAGGAGGAGAATTCCGCCCAGTTTGACGTGAGCGACAACCGCACGCTAGACGAGGTCGTGAGGTGGCTGATGGAGATGGGCTACGTGCCGAGCTTCTGCACGGCCTGCTACCGGGAGGGGCGCACGGGCGACCGCTTCATGACGCTTCTAAAGAACGGGCAGATCGTGAACTGCTGCCACCCGAACGCGCTCATGACGCTGAAGGAATACCTGGAGGATTACGCTTCCCCGGAGACGAGGGAGATCGGGGACGCGCTGATCGAGAAGGAGCTAGACGTCATCACGAACCCGAAAGTCAGGGAAAAAGTGGTAAGCTACCTGGCGAACATACATGACGGGGAGCGGGATTTCCGGTTCTAGGCAATCCGCCGCCCCGGGGAAATCCGGCGCACGGGCCATGTGACGGCGCGCTTTCCCTGCCGGCCGGCGGGATGGGGAATGAGGGGAGCCGCAAACGGCGCGGTTACGGACGAGGAAGGTTCCATGAGCGTACAGGACAAGATTGAGCGCATTTTAAAAGAAATCCATTTGCTGTTTTCAAAGAGCATGCCTTACGGGCAAAGCGGCGACCGGATCGTCGTGGAGAAGCAGAAGGTCTTCGACCTGCTGGAGCGGCTGAATATCGCGATCTACGAGGCGATGGACCAATATGAGCTCACCAGGCAGAAGCAAGAGCTGGCGGAACGCCGCTGCGAGAAGCGCGGCGAGGAGATCATACAGAAGGCGCGCAAGCACGCGGACGATATTTACGCCGCTTCCATCATGTATACGGACGACGCCATCAACCGGATCTGCTACATCATGGAAGACGCGGACGAGGCCATCCAGAAAATTTTCCGCAAAATGAATATGGACATGGAGGAGAACCGCGAGCGCGTCCGGAAAAACCAGCTGGAGCTGACCGGGCAGCTGCAGGATTTCGCGGATACGGACAAATACGTCAAGCTGATCCAGGAATTGAATAAGCAGCTGGAAAAAGAGCGGCAAATGCAGCTGGAGGGGAAAACGGAGAAGCGGATCCAGAACGAGGGGAAGACCTATGCCGCCGCCCCGCCGGAAATCACGGTGAATCCGGCTTACCTCGAGCGCACGGACGGGCGCGCCCCGCAGGCCGGGGGCGCGGATGAGGATCCGGACAGCCTCGCGGGCGTGACGGGCAAGGCCTTCGCCGAGGGGCTGAGGCGCCGGGCAGCTAAGAAAAGGGAGGCGGACGCCGCGGCGGCGCTATCGGAAAACGAGGGCGCGGGAGCCTATCCTGACGCGAACGAAACCGGCGCCGCGACAGGCGGCGGCGAGCCC
>CAZOLD010000261.1:0-1907 GCA_964580595.1 uncultured Eubacterium sp. | reverse complement strand
TAGAGGAGCGCATCGGCGGGTATTCCCGCTAAGGCGGATGAAAAGGGGCAGGCGGGCCCCGGCGCTTGCAAAAAAGTCTTGAAATGCGCGGGAAAAATTGGTAAAATATAGAATATTCTGATAGCAAGGGGGGATTCCATGGACAATTTATTTCAAGCGGCCCCGCAGGTTAGGATTAGCTATGACAACATGAGGGCATACCTGTACCTTCCGGACCCTCAGGCTGGGGAATATTCGTTGCGGGAGGTGGAGGACGCCCTTTCGTCCAACGGCGTGACATACGGCATCGACATGGACAGGGTCAAGGAAATCGTCGAAAAGAAGATGTATGACCGTGAATACGCGATTGCCGAGGGATCAGAGCCCGTCGATGGCATCGACGGGTATTATGACTATAAGTTTGACATGAACTTCAGCAAGAAGCCGAAGCTGTGCCCGGACGGCTCCGTGGATTATTGGAGCATCAAGATGGTGGAGATGGTCACGAAGGATCAGGTGATCGCGGAGTACCACAAGTCCATCCCGGGGAGCGACGGCATGGACGTGAGGGGCAAGACGATCTTAGCGAAGCGCGGCAGGGATCAGATCCCGCTGCGCGGGAAGAATTTCCTGCGCTCCGAGGACGGGCTGACCTACACTTCCCTGATTGACGGCAAGATTGAGAAGCAGAATGACCGGATCATGATCCTCCCCGTGTACGAGATCCACGGGGACGTGGACTTGTCCGTCGGGAATATTGACTTCCGCGGGGATGTCATCGTCCACGGCGGCGTGTGCACGGGAGTGACGGTCAAGGCGACGGGGACCGTGACGGTGGACGGCATTGTCGAGGGCGCGAAGATAGAGGCCGGCAAGGACATCGTGCTAAGGAGCGGCGTCATGGGCGCGTCGAAGGCCAGCGTCACGTCGAAGGGCAACATTTCAGCGAAGTTTTTTGAATATTCCAGGGTCCAGGCGAACGGATCGATCCAGGCGGACGTGTTCCTAAACTGCCAGGTTTCCTGCGGCGAGAACATCCTGCTAGACGGGAAGCGCTCGAGCATCGTCGGCGGCGAGGTCGGCGCGATCCAGGGGATCGTGGTGGAGACGCTAGGCAGCGACGGGGAAGTCAAGACGCACGTGCGGATCGGGAACGGGCCTTCGGTCGTGCGGCGGGTTTCCATATTGAAGAACAAGATCTTAGTGGAGCAGGCGAACTTAGAGAAGGTGGAGGAGGGCCTGGAGATCCTGAAGGACGCCAAGAACGATCCCAGGAAGACGGATCTTTTGCGCGTGAAGATACGCGACACGGCCCTGCTTTCGGCGGACATGGCGGAGTTAGAGAAGCTGGAGGATCAGCTGGAGCGCGCGAGGGGTTGCTGCGTCAAGGTGATCGGCCATGTGTACCCGGGCGTCTGCGTGGAGATCGACGAGCTCAAGATGCTGGTGAAGGAAGAGCAGATGCGCCTGCAGTTCATCAAGGACATGGACAAGATCGTCATGTGCTCGATATGAGGGCTGATGGGTTAGGTTTTGCGCGCCTCGGGGCGGGAACGCCCATGGGCGCGGATCGCCCCGGCTGGGGAAGCGGCGGAACAGGACAGGCTGTTGCAAGGATGCCTTGCGGCAGCCTTTTGGTTTGCCCCGAAAAAGCGGGGACGGGCGCAAAAGTGATTGACAGCGGCTTTGATTTAAACTATCATGTTGTATGATATGTTTTTGGCCATCGATTAAGGAGGAAGCGAATGGAGACACAAGAGAGAGTGGAGCGTGAAATCAATCTCAGGGAGCTGTTATGGGACATTTTGCTGGGATGGCGGCAGATCATATGCGCCGGCATCCTTTTTGCCGTGCTCATCAGCGGGCTGCGCTACTTTTTGGACATCCGGTCTTATGACTCGCGGCAGAGCATCGACGCGGAGACCGCG
>CAZOLD010000260.1:0-1920 GCA_964580595.1 uncultured Eubacterium sp. | reverse complement strand
AGCTTTTGAACATCCTGCATGTCATGTATTTGTACAACAAGATCAAGGAGCATCCGGAGATGGAGTTCTACCCGCGCACGTTCATTTTCGGGGCGAAGGCCGCGGCGGGGTACCGCATCGCGAAGCTGACGATCAAGCTGATCAACAGCGTGGCGGAGGTCATTAACAACGACGCGTCGATCAAGGGCAAGATCAAGGTCGTGTTCATCGAGGATTACAAGGTATCCATCGCGGAGCAGATCTTCGCGGCGGCGGACGTGTCGGAGCAGATTTCCACGGCCAGCAAGGAAGCGTCCGGCACGGGGAACATGAAGTTCATGCTAAACGGCGCGGTGACCCTAGGCACGATGGACGGCGCGAACGTGGAGATCGTGGAAGAGGTAGGGGAGGAGAACGCGTTCATCTTCGGGATGAGCTCCGAGGAGGTCATCGAGCACGAGCAGAAGCGCGATTATGATCCGATGCAGATTTTCAATTCCGACCAGGACATCCGCAAGGTGCTGATGCAACTGATTAACGGGACTTATTCCAAGAATGACTCCGAGCTGTTCCGCCCGTTATATAATTCCTTGCTGAACACGATTGACACGCAATACGCGGACACATATTTCATCCTGAAGGATTTCCGCTCTTACGCCGAGGCGCAGGAGCGCGTGGAGGAGGCGTACCGCGACGAGAAGCGCTGGGCGAGGATGGCGATGCTCAACACGGCGCATTCCGGGAAGTTCACGTCGGACCGCACGATTCAGGAATATGTGGATGACATTTGGCATTTGGATAAGGTGAAGGTCGAGATGCCTGAGAATTAGGAAGACAGGATGAAGAAGCGGCGTCACCACGCTTTCGCGCATGGGAGCCGCTTCTTCTTTTATCAACGCGGCCCCGGGACGCGCGAAAGCTTGGGAAACCGCGCGGGGCAAGCGGGACGCGCGGGAGCTTGGGAAAATCGCGCGGGGCATACGCGAAAGCTTGGGAAAACGCGCAGGGGAAACGCGCGGGAAGAGGGGGGGATGGCATGAGGATTCGGGGAATGGCCCTAGCGGCGGGCGTCGCCCTGCTGTCTGTGGCGTCCATGGCGGGATGCCAGGACGAGGAGGCCCTAGAGAACCAGAAGGCCTACCGCCAGGTCGGGATCAACAAGATGGAGAGCGGCGATTACGAGGGCGCCGTGGAGGCGTTCCAGAAGGCGCTGGACCAGTCGTTCGCGACCGTCGGGCCGATGGAGATTGACATTTGCTATTACAAGGCGGCGGCGCAATATAACGCGGGCGACGCCGCGGGGGCGCGGGAAACGTATGACGCGTTGCTGGATTACGACGGGAAGGACGCGGACGCCTATTTTCTGCGGGGCTGCCTCTCCCTGAAAGAGGGAGAAGGGGAAAAAGCGCTTTCGGATTACAAGCAGGCTTTGGATTACGCGAAAAAGGATTACAAGCTGCACATTGGCGTTTACGAGAATTTGCGGAATGCGGGCTATGGGCAGGAGGCCGAGGAGGTCTTAGACAGCGCCCTTTCGATCAAAGGCGATGATCCAGAGGATTGCCGGTACCGGGGCTATATCTATTTCCTGGCGAAGGATTACGCGAACGCGAGGACGCAGTTAGACCAGGCGGTCAGCCAGGGAGACGCGCGCTCTAAGCTGTACTTAGCCGAGGTGTGCGAGGCACAGGGGGACGAGGAGCAGGCGCAGTCTCTGTACGATAGCTACATCAAGGAAAACGGGGAGGACACGGCCACGCTCGCCCTGCTAGGGAACAGGCAAATGGAGGCGGGGGATTATGGGCGCGCGCTGGATTTCTTCCAGAAGGCGTTGTCGGCGGAGGACCCGCCCAATGAGCAGCAGCTGCGGCGCGGCGAGATTATCGCGTATGAGCGGCTTGGGGATTTTAAGGCGGCGAAAGAGAAGATGTCGTCCTACGC
>CAZOLD010000259.1:0-1927 GCA_964580595.1 uncultured Eubacterium sp. | reverse complement strand
AACTGAAACGCTGCCTTGACAGCATCGCGGACTACGACAACATCTTTGTCTGCGGCCCGTGCTGGTGGGGGACCTATCCATGCGCGGTGTTCACGCAGCTTGAAAAACTGGATTTTACCGGCAAAAAAGTGCTGGCTGTCATGACCCACGAGGGGAGCGGGCTCGGCTCCTGTGAGCGGGATTTGAAGCGGATTTGTAAGGGCGCGTCTTTTGGCAAAGGTCTTGCGGTGCACGGGGCGGACGCGGCGAAATCGGAATCCGCCGTCGCAGCGTGGGCAAAGAAAGAGGTGGGCTGATGGAGTACAGAAATCTGCCGCATGGCGGCGAGCGCATTGGTGTGCTGGGGCTCGGCACCGGCGGGATTCAGAAAAATACAGATGGGGATATCGAGCGGATTATCCGCACCGCCATTGACAGCGGAATCAACTTTTTTGATCTCTGCGGCGGGGGAGAGAACGTATATGCGCCCTTCGGAAGAGCCATTGCGGGGCAGCGTGACAGAGTAATGTTCCAGCTCCATTTCGGGGCGGTTTACAACGAGAAGGGCGAGTACGGCTGGTCGCGCGACCTTGGCAAGATTGAAAAGACCTTTGCGTGGGAACTTGAGACGCTCGGAACGGATTACGCGGACTTTGGTTTCCTGCACTGTGTCGACGAGGATAAGGATTTTGATGAAATCAAGTCCTCCGGTATTCTTGACTTCGCTTTGGAACAGAAAAGGTCGGGAAAAGTCCGCCATATCGGTTTCTCCTCCCACACGGCTTCTGTCGCCAGCCGTGTCCTGGACTCGGTTCCGGATGTGGATTTGATGATGTTTTCCATCAATCCCGCCTGCGATCTGGAGCGGGGAAGCGAGCTTGGCATCGGCACAAACGCTGAGCGCATTGCTCTTTTCCGCAAATGCGAGGCCATGGGCGTTGGCATTTCCGTCATGAAGCCTTTCCACGGCGGGAAGCTGCTGGATGCGAAAACTTCCCCCTTCGGCATCGGCATGACGCGCACACAATGCCTGCATTACGCGCTTGACCGTCCCGGAGTGCTGACGGTTGTGCCGGGGGTGCGCAATTTTGACGATCTGGAGATGCTCCTTGGCTGTATTGACGCGCCGGAGAGCGAGCGTGACTATTCTGTCATAAGCCAGTTTACGCCCGCCGCCGCCATGGGGAACTGTGTTTACTGCAACCATTGTCAGCCTTGCCCAGCGGGAATCGACATAGGGCTTGTCAACAAATATTATGATTTAAGCTTGGCGGGAGACGCGATGGCGGCAAACCACTATGAAAAGCTTTCGGTCAAGGCGGATGCCTGCATCGGCTGCGGACATTGTGACGCAAGATGTCCTTTCAAGGCAGAACAAAGTGCGCGAATGAGAGAAATTGCAAAATATTTTAAAAAATAGCTACTTTTTAAGAAAATCGGCGGATTTAAGGTGCCCATGCAGATTTTATCTTTATAACAGGAGGAAAACGCAATGAAAAAAGATGTCATGTTGGTGACCGGCGCGGGGCAGCTCAGTATGGCGATCGCCCGCCGCGTGGGTTTCGGAAAGAAGATCATTCTTGGCGACAAGAGAAAGGAAAACGCCGAGACAATAGCAAACGTAATGAACGCCGCGGGATTCGATGTCGTCGCGATGGAGATGGATCTTTCCAGCAGGGAGTCCATTCTCGCCCTGATTTCGGAGGGGAAAAAATACGGAGAGATCAAGATGCTGGTGAATGGCGCGGGCGTATCTCCCAGTCAGGCACCGATAGAGGCGATTCTTAAAGTCGATCTCTACGGCACGGCGGTTCTGCTTGAGGAAGTCGGAAAGGTCATCGCGGAAGGCGGCGTGGGAGTGACTATCTCCAGCCAGAGCGGATGGCGGATGCCCGCGCTGACCGCGGAGCAGGACGAACTGCTGGCGACAACGCCCGCGGAGGAGCTG
>CAZOLD010000258.1:0-1932 GCA_964580595.1 uncultured Eubacterium sp. | reverse complement strand
CCTGCACGGTCGCCGTTTCCGGATCGCCAGAAGACCACTGCACTTCCTCCTCCCCTGCCCCGGCGGCCCCATAATAGGCCAGCTCCAGGTTGGCGGTAGCGCCAGGCCGCAAGGTGAGCTCCTCGTAGTTCAGCGCCAATGGCAGGTCGCTCTCCGACCGGATCAGGTAGGTATCGGTGTTATTGGCATAATCCGACTCTTCCGAGGCGGAGGACGCCACGACATATAGGGAATTGCCGCTGGCCAGCGGGCTCACGTCAAAATACTCCTCCGGCACGGCAACGCTAAAGGATGCCGTCCCCTCGGGCTGCAGCGTCCCCAAGTCAGCGGAGCCAAGCTCCTCCCCTTCTTCCCCTGTGTCATATACCGTCACCTTGACGTCCGCGGCCTCGTCGAAGCCTATGTTGCTTATCTCCCCTTGCAATGTCGCCGCGTTGCCTTCCCCGCTCAGGTATACGCGCTCGAGGGCGACGTCCGCCAGGCCAATCGCCACGGCGGCCTCGTTGTCCGAGAGCTTGACTTCCTGGTCCGCGTAAGCCCTGATGGTCAAGGTCTGGCTCGAGACGTTCTCCGGCAACTTGTAATTATACGTCACCTCCGCCGTCTCGCCGGCGCCTACCGCGCAGGCGACCGTCCCGCTTTGGAGTAGCTGCCCGCTCTCGTCCATCACTTCCACGTTAATCTTGGAAACCTCTTCCATCCCGTTGTTCGTCACTTCAAGATTCAAAGGAAGCTCCCCTCCCGGGATCAGGGCGTCCTCCTCATAATAGGCCCGGTCGCCCACGATGAGGTCTTCCCTGCCGGCAAGGCCCATCACGCGAAGCTCGGCGTCCCCGTAAACCTGCTCGGTGTTCTCGTCTATGTTCTCGGCCACGTCCACCAGGTTCAGAGCGACGGCGAGCTCCCCGTCCTTGTCAAGGACGGCGGAGTAATCCCGGATGAATTTCCCCTCATCCGTCAGCGCGATGCGGCCGGACCACTGTCCCGTCGCGCGGTCAAACCGGTACGCCACAAGCTCGCTCGCGAATCCCGTGGACTCGGTCGCGACGATCATCTTGCCGCTCCCATTATCCAGCACGGTAAAGTCCGCCATGCTGCCGGGCAACTCCGTCTCTGTCACGTCGGTTTCCGGGTCATAGGACATGATGTTTCCGTCGGCGCAATAATAGAGCATGCCGCCGGAAAGCTCCGCGCCCACCCCGGCAATGGTCTTTTCCTCTCCCCCGCGGATGATGTGGATGACGTTCCCTTCCCCTTCCGCCGACTCATAAGTGACGACCGGCTCGTCCCCCAGATAGCCGGCATTGAGGTTTGCCACGTCCGCCAGGTCGGAGGCGACGACGCTCTCCGCCCATTCCCCGTCCGCGTACGTCGCCAAGTGAATGTCGTTCGTCCCTTCCGCCTGGAACGGGTTGTTCTCCGAGTTCACCACCCAGGCCACGGCGATCTCCTCCCCATGGGACGAAACGCTTTGCATCATCTCGTAGGCCTGGTTTCCCGTGGTGACTGCCTGAGCCTCGCCCCACGCGCCGTCCCGGAATGTCGCGGAATACAGCTCCACGCTCTGGAGAAGGTCCGGCAAAGTCGCGCCATCTTCCAGCTTCGCCGCCTTCTGCCACACGACGCACGCCTTCTCCCCGTCGCAATACAGCGCCGGGTAATCATTGGAGCCGCCGGTCTCCGCGAGAACCCGCGGGTCGCTCCACGCGGCCCCGTCATAAACTGAGTACAGGAGGGACGTCTTGTTCACCCCGGATTTTTCCCCAGTATCGTCAATCCATACCAGCAGCATCGTGCCATCGTCCAAGCACGCCAGCTGGGGGCTGCAGTAGCGGTACAGGTTCTTTTTGGAGAACGAGGCGTCTCCATCCTCGCTTCGGATCGTCGCGGGGGCATTCAGGTAAGACCGATCCGAAAGCTTCGCCTTTTCCA
>CAZOLD010000257.1:0-1955 GCA_964580595.1 uncultured Eubacterium sp. | reverse complement strand
TCCATCGGGGTATGGTAATCCCACATATGATAGATATAGAGATCCACATAATCCAGCCCGAGATTCTTAAGGCTCCGGTTAAGGTAGCTCTCCACGTGTTTCTGGCCGCTGACGCCGTTATCGATTTCTTCTTGGGTTCGGGGCGTGAACTTGGTGGCCAGGCAAAACTCGTCCCGCTTCGCGAAGTCCCGCAGCGCCCGTCCCACGTATTGTTCGCTGGTCCCGTCCTGGTAAACGATGGCGGTGTCATAGAAATTGATGCCCAAATCTAGGCCATGTCGAATGATTTCCCTTGTCCGCGCTTCATCCAACGTCCAGCTGTGCTGGCCGGTCGACGCGTCGCCGAAACCCATGCATCCCATGCAGATGCGGGAGACGGTCAGATCGGATTTCCCAAGTTTTTCATATTTCATCTTGCGAGTCCCTCCTTAAGGATATGCTCCGGGTTTTTGATTTTTATGCGGCCTTAGGCCGCAACGGAACTGTTCGGTGAGTAATGCAGGTTTGTCATATCATGGCTAGAATTGTTTCTTGATGGCCATGCATGCTCATCGATTTTCTGATTTCCACCGCGATTTCGTATGCCAGGTTCACCGGGACCGCGTTCCCTACCTGCTTATACTGCGATTGCACGTTCCCGCAAAATTGCCAGTCATCCGGGAACGTCTGGCACCTCGCGTTCTCGCGGACCGTGAACGGCCTGACCTCCACGGGATGGCACCGTTCCGTCTGCTTCTGGGAAGGGGAGGTGAGCACGGTCAATGACGGCTCGTCCATGCTCATCCTCCTTAAGATGCCGGTGCGGCCGCCTCCCATGTCCCAGCAGCTTTTCATGTATTCTTTCGCGACGTCCGGGGCGATGTCCCTCCAGCAGCCCCCCGGAGGCACGAGCTCGAATATCTTCCGCTTCTTCTCCCCGTAAGGAACTCCCGGGCCGTCCGGGCAATCCGGCAGCACGTCCCTCAAGACCGGCTTGTAATCATGCTCTTTTGGAAATTCATAGGAGATCCGATTGGCCAGGTCGCGCCGAACCCCGATCGTGATCAAACGCTCCCTTTTCTGCGGCACGCCGTAGTCCCACGCGTTCAGCACTTTTTTCTGGATCACGTATCCCGCCTGCTCAAAAATATCCGTCATCGTGGCGTATGTCCTGCCCTTATCGTGCGTCAGCAGACCCCGGACATTCTCGAACAAGAACATTTTCGGCTGTAATTTCCTCAAGAACACGGCATAGTGGTAGAACAAGGTCCCTCTCGCGTCCTCAAGCCCTAGGCGCTTTCCCGCGTAGGAAAAAGCCTGGCAGGGCGCCCCTCCCGACAGCAGGTCCAGCTCGCCTTTCCACAAGAGGAAATAATCCTCCAGGTCCAGGCGGGAAATGTTGGCGATATCGTCATGGATCACCCGCCACCCGGGGCGATTGATTTTCAGGCTGTCCGCGGCATCCTTGTCAGACTCAACCAATCCCAGCGTATCGAAACCCGCCCTCTCAATGCCCAGGGCGAGGCCTCCCGCGCCCGCGAACAGCTCAATTGTCGTATGATTTCCGGAAATCGACATGGAAATACCTCCTCGTACATTGTAACACAGAAAAATGAAATGTATAGTGCTTTTATGGCGCCTCGCGATAGACAAACGGGGGGAAATGAGTTATGCTTTGATGTGGCTTGACATGGCAAAATGAAGGCTCAGGGGAAAATGCAAAAGTGAAATTTCAGGAAGGAGATGGCAGGATGAAGGTCCGGAACGGAAATGGCATGACGAGGTCGGTGAGAAGATGGGTATCCGCTTTCCTTGCTTTGGCGCTGGCGCTTGGGCTTTGCGCGGGGGACGCGCAGGCGGCGCGGGGCAGGGCAAAGGCGAGGAAGATCACGCTGAACTATACTTCCGTGGAAATGCGGAAAGGGGCGAAGCTTGCGCTGCGCGTGACGTCGGTTACCCCGGTGGGCGCGTCCGCG
>CAZOLD010000256.1:0-2066 GCA_964580595.1 uncultured Eubacterium sp. | reverse complement strand
GCCGCCAGCTCGAAATCATAGGCCGCCACTTTCCCCTTTGCCGCCGCGCTCACCGGGGCAATGTCGGGCTGTTCCGGGAGCGGGTACCCCGTCCCCAGGAAGAAGCTCGTGTGCGCCGGTTGGTTATAGCCGACGTTCTGCGCGGCGACCTGGACGCGGTATTGCATGTCATGCATCAAAGTCGCGATCCGGTATTCCGTGGGGATGGACGTGGAAAAGACGCGCAGACAGCCGCTATCCTCGGTGCGCCAGATGACCTCCTCGCGCCAATCGCCGAGCAAGTCCGCGCACAGGCAGCCATTGCTTTTCGTCGAATTGTTCGAGGCGACCCCCGGCGCCGTCAGCAGCCGCCCGTATCCCTCGATCATCGTGCGGTCTAACGCTTCCTGCTCCAGGTCGCCATCCCAGTATACGGTGAAATTCTGCGCCCATTTCGTGACGTCGCTCCATTTCCCGACGACTTCCCCCTTGCAGTCGTACAAATCGTCGCCCAAAGACCCCGCGAATTCCGCGCCCGGCACGTCCGCGTTAAAATTCCCCGCGATTCCGCGCCCGGTATCATTCTCGGCCTCCTTGCGGAAAATGATCTCGCCCGTCGCCGCCTTCCTAAGCGCGATCCCGTAGGGAGCGTGCTCCAGGCAGCCGAAAATCTCAAGCCCCGGCGCGTCCGGATCGAAATCCCCGACATGGATGGCGTCCCCGTGGCCCAGGCCGCTGGAATACAGCCCGCTCCCGTCATGGTCAATCGTGCATGAGCCGTAGACGATCTCGTCGCAGCCGTCCCCATCCACGTCCGCCGCGGCCAGGTTGTGGTTCCCCTGCCCCGCGAACGCGCCGTTTCCCTCGTCTCCGCTGTCAAAATGCCAGCGCATCCGCAGTTCCCGATCCACGACGTCATAAGCCGCCAGGGCCGAGCGCTCATAGTACCCCCTTGTCATCACGGCGCTGGGATGCGCGCCGTCCAGGTAGGCGACAGCCGCGAGGTACCGCTCGCTCCGGTTCCCGAAATCATCGCCCCACAGGCTCGTGTCCACCCGGGCCGGCTCGAAATCCACGGTATCTAGCGCCTCCCCCGTGAACCCGTCAAACAGCGTCAGGTACTCCGGCCCTTTGAGGATGACGCCGCTCGTGTCGCGCCAATCCCTGCCGGCCTCGCCAATCACGTTCCCCTGGCCGTCCACCGTGCCGTCCGCCGTCTTGCACAGCATCTCCGCGTACCCGTCCCCGTCAAAGTCGTAAACCAAAAAAGGCGTGTAATGCGCGCCCGCGCGGATGTTCACGCCCATGTCGATGCGCCACAGCCTCGTCCCGTCCATCTCATACGCGTCATAATAGACGTTGCCGCGATAGCCGTCCGCCATGTTGTCCCCGGAATTGGAAGGGTCCCATTTGAGGATGATCTCATATTCCCCGTCGCCGTCCAGGTCGCCGCAGCTCGCGTCATTGGCGGAATATTCATATTCCTCCCCGCTTGGCGTCACGCCGGGATCGGGCTTCGTGACCGGGATGTCAAAATAATTGTCCCGAAGCGTCCTGCCCACCTCGCAGGATTCCGTCTCCTGCCCGCCCTGCAGGACGCGGATCTCATAAGAGGAATCCTCCGTCCCGCCTACGTCCAGGTAATTCGTGCGGTCCGTAAGCGGGGCATCCGTGATTTTCTCCCCGTCCCGGTACAGGTCGAAGGAAGTGGCCTCGCTGTCCGTGCCCAGGAAACGCCAGGAGAGGAAAACGCCCTCGTCCGTCCGGATCGCGATCGCGCCCCGGCCCAGCGCCTCCGCCTGCCTTGCCGATGAATCCGCCTCCCGTGCCGCCATGCCCCGCGCCGCCTCGCTTTGCGTGCTTTCTCCTAGTTGCACGGCGGCGTTCCGCGTCCCCTGCCCCGGTTGCCCTGCCGATGAATCTGCCTCCCGCGCCGCCATGCCCCGCGTCCCTTGCGTGACAGCGCTTTGCCCCAGTCGCACGGAGGCACTTCGCGTCCCCTGCGCCGGTTGCCTTGCCGCGGAGGCTCCCGTCACGTCCCCGATCGCAAGCGCCGCGCACAAGACGGCGGCCGCCGCCCTTTTCCC
>CAZOLD010000255.1:0-2097 GCA_964580595.1 uncultured Eubacterium sp. | reverse complement strand
CCGTCGCCCACGCGTCGCCGTCCACGGAACCACCGACCGCCGCATATCCTGCCTCACCGGTTTGCCCTGTCACTGCCATCCCGGCCGTCGCGATGCCCATGCCGCCGCTTCCTGCTGCCTCAGACGCCGCCCCGGCCGCTATCGTTTCCACGGTACCGGATGCCGCCGCGGCCTTCTCCTCTAAGTCCAGCTCTTTTCGTTTCTTAAAGAAAGCGAAAAGGTAGTAAATCGACGGCAGGATGAAAATCATGCCAAACTCCTGCGGGAGCGTGCTGAAAAACCGGATATAGGTATTTTCCCCGAATATCCCCAGGAACACGTAAAGGAACAGGCCGATATAAGGCGTGTACTTGGACTTGCAGCAATATTTGGCAAACGCCAGCAAGATGTAATGGATCATGAGGTTCTGCACGAAGCAGAATACCCGGAACAGCACGAACGTCGGGATGCCAAATATCGTATGGAGGTAATATAGCACGCAATGGAAGCCGAAGGGATAGACGCCCGCCACGAAAATCTGGTTCTTCCCAAGGTAGTTGACCCAGTAATTGTGCACGGGGAGGTCGGACTCGCAGTAGCCGTAGTGCTGCAGAAGGTTCGTGCCGTACATATAGCAGATGCCCGCCGTCAGCGCCGCGAAAAGGATAATGTCCAGGAAATTCCTCCCGACGCGCCTTACGAACCCCTTCGTCACCCTTTTCACGACCCGCCAGACTACCGCGCGGACGCGCCTTAGGAGCAGGCGTATCCCAAACTGGCCGCCTAAGACGCGCTCGACCCGGTCAAGCATGTTCCTGGTGATCTGCACGGGGTTCTTGTCATATAAACGGACATAAATCACGGCGCAAGGCAGTACCGTGAACAAAATCAGCGTAAACCGGTTCGAGATATGCAAAAGCTCCAGGAGGAAAACGAGGGTCATCATGTAGAAATTCCCCGTCATCTGGTAGGCGATGAAGCGCTCGCAGAAGCGGAGCCCCCGTATTTTCCGGTACAGCAGCGCCGCCGGAAGCAAAAAGGTCATCGTCAGGTAAGCAGCCAGGATCCAAATCAGCTGCAAGACCGTCAAGTCTTCCATCGACACTGCCATCACCTCCCGTCCTTGCCGCGCCCGCGCCTTATCCCTTAGCTGAATGTCCGGATCAGCGCCAGCGTCTCTCGATCGATCACGATGCTGGAACGCTTCAGCGCGTCCAGCGTCTCGAAAAATTTATCCTTGTCCTGAGCCGTGAAATACAGCTTGAGCTTTGTGGTGTAACTGGACAGCTCCTCCGGATACTGGTCCGCCGCGCGGTTGCACCATACCTCCATCCTGTCGAAATCCCTCACGTCCAGCAGCCGCAGGCAAAGCCATTCATAATATTGGCTCGTGAACCGCTGCCGCCCCTTCCGGTACAGCGTTTCCCCGACCTCGTCGAAGATCCTCACCATGTTGTTCTGCTCCATCTCCGTGAAGACTTTCTGCTCAAGCACGTTATTCATGTAGGGGATCAGGTAATACTCGCAATCCGTCTCATCTTCCTCTTCCTTCTCAATCTCGCGCCGCACTTTCTGCACGTTCCCGCGGAAATTATTCAGCTCATCCTGAAGGACGGACGCGGCGTAATGCGAGGTTTCCGAATCCTGGCTGTTCAGCGCCAGCGCGATCGCGGCGAGCGAGTTCTGCACGTCGCCGCGGATGACGTTCAGCATCAGGCTCCTCAGGCTCTCCTTGTCGCTGACGGCAATCGCTTCCTCCAGCGGCGCGATGTTCCTCTCCCGCTCCTCATCCGCGCGGTCATTCGTCCGCACGCGCTCTTTGCTGAACACGACGTCTTCCAGGCTCACGTCCTTCCGGAACACGAACAGGAACAGGAAATGTCCCAGGCCGAAAAATACCGGGCCGACAATGGGGCAGAAAAGCATGATCAGGAACCGGATGACATACACGATCCTGCCGTCGTGCATCGGGATTTCCTCTTCCGGGGGCGGCGGCTCCTTCTCGTCCTCCACGTTGAGGCTCTCCCGAACCGCGCGCAGATCCGCCTTGCCGGACGCGTTCTCCCCGCTACCTGCCGCAGCTCCTCCCACGGCTGTGCTGCCTGCCGCGCTTCCCGC
>CAZOLD010000254.1:0-2102 GCA_964580595.1 uncultured Eubacterium sp. | reverse complement strand
AGGGAAAGCGGGAAGCTGCTGCCGTCCCCGCGGTACACGGTCGTCTCCTGCGGGACGTATGAGTTGTTCACCACGCAGAATTTCCCGTTTTCCGGGTAGGCATGGACTTCCACATGGCAGTTGCTGCTAAACCACCGGCAAAGCTGCCCCTCCGCCCCGCTCGCCCAAAGGATCGCGCGGTGCAGCAGCCTGCTGTTCTCGTGGCTGTAGGGCAGGCCGCTGACATAAACGGCGCGCCCCGCGCCAAAGGAGCGGGCGGCCATCTGCACTTCTTTCTCGCGCGCCGCTAAGATTTCCGTCCCTTCCAGGGCATAGATGTTCTTCTGCCCTTCCCCGAAATCAATCTCTCCCGCGCAATCCTCCGTGATGAAATGCCTGCGCGTCTCCCAGTTATATTTGTCATACCCCAGCGTGAACCCGCGCTCTTCCTCCACCCCGAACACGTTCGCGAGCTGGAAAAACCGGCCGTTCGCCTGGTGCGCGCTTGGCTCGCCCACGCCTATGATCCCGCCTCCCTCATGCACGAAGCGCTTGACGGCGCGGGAAATGTCCTCCTCGCACCACCATTCCCCGCCGGAATGCGCCGTGTCCGCGCCCCCGACATTTATCAGCACGTCGACATCCTGAAGGACGCTTGGGTCGCGGCGGATGTCCTCGAAGCTCAGGAAGGAAACGTCGAACGGTGCGCCGGAAAGGATTTCCAGCACTCCCGCGTAGGAATAATTCTGCTTGTGGTAAATCGCGTGATGCACCATGTGGCAGCCCCACGAGCGCATCTTCCCCCAGCAGTTCAAGACCGCGACGCGTTTCGCGCAATACGGGACGCAGCCCTTGACATTGGCGTAAATCTCGCGGAATTCCGCGCATACCTCCTCCACGTAAGAGACGAATTCCGGGAAATCCAGGGCCAGCTTCAAATATCCCCCGTAGCCAATCCGGTCAATCGGCTTGCGCAAAATCGCGCGCCGCGCCGTGACCCAGTTCTCCTTCGCCTCCCGCACCGGATCCCCGCCCTCGCGAAACGTGTCCGGGAAGAAATAGGGCAGCAGGCGGCCCTCCCGGTACCTCACGCCATCGATGTCGCTGATTAGGCGCAGCGTCTGGCCGTTCCCGACGCTCCCGACCACGGCGTCTAAGCCGATGGATTTAAATTCCTCCATGTACGGCTCCGTGCCAATCCAGTGGTCGCCTAGGAACATCATGGCCTCTTTCCCGTATTCGTGCGTGATGTCCACCATCTCTTTCGCGAGCTTCGCGACTTCCCTGCGCTGGAAAGCCTGGAAATCCAGGTACTCCTTCGTGGGGATCCGGTACTGCCCGTTGTAATATCCCTGGTCGATGATGAATTCCGGGCGGAACCGGTAGCCCGCCTCGCGCTCGAACTGCTCCAGGACATATGGGCTGACCGACGCCGAATACCCATGCCAGTCCACGTATTTCTCCCGCGCGAGATCGTCAAAAATCAACGTGAATTGGTGGAAGAACGTCGTGAACCGCAAAACGTCGACATACGGGTGCTCCAGGATAAATTTCCTCAGCCGCTCCATCGAATACGCGTGCGTCTCCGGCTGCCGCACGTCAAAGGTGATCTGGCGCTCCGCGTCCTTCCAGCCGTTCGTCACGGCGTTGTACATATGCACCGGATCCCAGATAATGTACGCTAAGAAACTCACCGTATAATCATGGAACGGCTCGGAGCGGATTGCCGCCTCGCCCGTTACCTCATCGTAGGACCACTGCCCGGCGGGAACCGGCTCCCCAGTGGTCCGGTCCATCACTTCCCACCAGCGGCTGATGTCATCCTGGCAGTTCGGCGTCAGCATGTCGGGATACAGGCCCTTCATCAGCGGGATCCGCAGCTCGTCGCCCTCCGCCGTGTAAAACGGCGTCATGACATACATCTGCTGGACTTCCTCCGGATGCGCTTCCGCCCAGGCATTGTCCTTCCTCGTCGTGTAATACGTGGAGTAAATCTTCGCGTCCACATCCCGCAGCTCCCGCGGGAAATCCGTGCCGTCGCAGTCTCGGATCGCGTCCGCGCCCCAGCGGCGCATGATCTCCAGCGTCTGCGGTATCACGTCCAAATCCGTGGGAATCGTAAC
>CAZOLD010000253.1:0-2111 GCA_964580595.1 uncultured Eubacterium sp. | reverse complement strand
GGGTTAGCGTCGCTAATGTCCATGCGGATCGGACTGCAAGCAGTCCATCCGCATGCCCATTGCGACTGGGCTTTCAGAATAAAAGCAGGGTCCCCGCCAACCCTCGCGTCGGACGGAAACCCCGCTCGTGATCCATAATTAGAACTTGCCCGCCTTCGCCGCTTCCTCTATCGAAACAGCAACTGCTACCGTCGCTCCTACCATCGGGTTATTCCCCATCCCGATCAGGCCCATCATCTCGACATGGGCAGGTACGGAAGAGGAACCCGCGAACTGCGCGTCGGAATGCATGCGGCCCATCGTGTCCGTCATGCCGTAGGAAGCCGGGCCAGCCGCCATGTTGTCCGGATGGAGCGTGCGCCCCGTTCCGCCGCCGGACGCGACCGAGAAATATTTCTTGCCCAGCTCGTTGCACTCTTTCTTGTATGTGCCGGCTACCGGATGCTGGAAGCGCGTCGGGTTCGTGGAGTTGCCCGTGATGGACACGCCGACGTTCTCCAGATGCATAATCGCGACGCCCTCCTGCACGTCATCCGCGCCATAGCACTTCACCGTGGCGCGCAATCCGTTGGAATAAGGCTTCTCATAAATCACGTTGACCTTCGCCTCTTTATAGTCATATTCCGTCTCCACGTAAGTGAAGCCGTTGATGCGCGAGATAATCTGCGCCGCATCTTTCCCGAGGCCGTTTAGGATAACACGCAAAGGCTTCTGGCGAACCTTGTTCGCCTTCTCCGCGATGCCGATCGCCCCTTCAGCCGCCGCGAAGGACTCATGCCCCGCTAAGAAACAGAAGCACTCCGTCTCCTCCTCTAGCAGCATCTTGCCAAGGTTGCCATGGCCAAGGCCGACTTTCCTATGGTCAGCCACGGAGCCAGGGATGCAGAAAGCCTGCAGGCCCTCGCCAATCGCCGCCGCGGCATCCGCCGCCTTCCTCGCGCCCTTCTTGATCGCGATAGCCGCGCCTACGGTATAAGCCCAGCACGCATTCTCAAAACAGATCGGCTGGATCTTCTTGACCTGGTCATATACGTCAAGCCCAGCGTCTTTCGTAATCTTCTCCGCCTCCTCGATGGAGCCAATCCCGTAACTGCCCAAAACAGAATTGATCTGGTCAATCCTTCTTTCATACGATTCAAATAAAGCCATCTAAGTGTCCTCCTATCTTCTTGACTATCTGCCTGATTCCCTGCAAACGAAACAACCGCATCTATTCCACGCGCGGGTCAATAATCTTGACCGCGTCGTCCACGCGGCCATACTGCCCCTTCGCCTTTTCCCACGCCGTGTTCGGGTCGTCGCCTTTCTTGATGAAATCCGTCATCTTCCCAAGGCTCACGAACTGATACCCAATCACTTCATTGTCTGCGTCCAGGGCGATCCCGGTTACATAGCCTTCCGCCATTTCCAGATAACGGACACCCTTTTCCTTCGTCGCGTACATCGTGCCCACCTGCGAACGGAGTCCCTTGCCCAGGTCCTCCAAGCCGGCGCCGATCGCCAAGCCGTCATCGGAAAACGCGCTCTGCGTGCGCCCGTATACGATCTGGAGGAACAGCTCCCTCATCGCCGTATTGATCGCGTCGCACACGAGGTCGGTATTGAGGGCTTCCAAAATCGTCTTGCCCTGCAGGATCTCGGCCGCCATCGCCGCGGAATGCGTCATGCCGGAGCATCCAACCGTCTCTATCAGCGCCTCCTCAATCACGCCCTCCTTCACGTTCAGGGTAAGCTTGCAAGCACCCTGCTGCGGCGCGCACCAGCCTACGCCATGGGTGAAGCCGGAAATATCTTCGATCTTCTTGGAATGTACCCACTTGCCCTCTTCCGGAATCGGGGCTGGCTCATGTTTCGCGCCCTTAGCTACTGGACACATGTTCTCGACTTCCTTCGTGTAAATCATTTTGAGACTCCTTTCATATGTGCATTATTTTTATCCTGCCCAGGCAGCCTGGCCGCCGCAGGCATACATAACCCATACATAACCAAATGAAATCCACGGTATCCCCGCGCCCGCGGATCTTCCATGCCATCCGCTGACGCTTTCCCCTACGCGGAATCCTTCAGCTCTTTCGCAAGGTCATAAATCGCGTTAAGCACTTTGGAAAAAT
>CAZOLD010000252.1:0-2118 GCA_964580595.1 uncultured Eubacterium sp. | reverse complement strand
TCGGGACGCAGAGGTCGCAGGTTCAAATCCTGTCGCATCGATTCTTGGCAGGGGCACCGGAAGCCTTGGTTTTTAGGGTTTCCGGACTTTTTTACCCTCCGTGCGGTTCACGGTGTTTTTCATGCAGCCTTGTATCCAAGGGGATTTGTATTGAAATTGGTGCAAGCTGGCGTCGGCATCCGGATGGAAGGGAAGCCCGGGCCAAATGTGCCTGCTGCCCGAAATGGCATGGGCATCATGGAAGTATTTTTTCACATTCATTTTCAAAAGGAGGGTTTCAGTATGGCATACGTGATTACGGACACTTGCGTAAGCTGCGGCACTTGCGAAGGGGAATGCCCGGTAGGGGCTATCTCGGCAGGGGATGGCAAGTATGAGATTGCGGAAGACACCTGCATCGACTGCGGCACGTGCGCGGGCGCTTGCCCGACGGGCGCGATTGAGCAGGGCTGATCGGTGTCGGCCTTCGCCCGCCGTTCGTCGGCGGGCTTCCGTGTTTCCTGACAGGCTCCTCAAGATGAGGGGCCTGTTTTTTTGTTCGGCGAATCCCATCCGTGACCTCGCCTGAGCCGTTTCTTTTCCTCGCCCACGTGCACCGGCTCTCGGCCTCTCCTCGCCCGATTCCTCCGTTGCACCAGCCTCTTCCCGGATCGCCGCGCTTCCCGTGCCCCAAGAACCCGCCGCACCCGCCTCACTGCCTCGCCGCGCTTGAAAGCCCCGCTGCCGCCGCCTTATCACAGCCTACGGCCACATCTCGCTTGAGATGCCTCTGCCAAGCCAGTCTCTTCCCGGCTCGCCGCGCCTCCGTGCCCCCAAGAACCCGCCGCACCAGCCTCTTCCTGGCTCGCCACGCTTCCTAACCGCGGGCTCCGCGCCGGCCTCACTGCCTCTCCATGCTCGCGAATTTCGTGTATTGCGGCAGCCATACCAGATTGACCGTGCCGACCGGGCCGTTCCGCTGCTTGGCTATGATGATTTCCGCCACATTTTTTTCCTCGGAATCCTTATTGTAATAGTCGTCGCGGTAAATGAACATCACGACGTCCGCGTCCTGCTCTATCGCGCCCGATTCCCGCAAGTCGGAAAGCATCGGCCTATGGTCCGGGCGCTGCTCCGGCTGGCGGCTCAGCTGCGAGAGAGCCACGACAGGCACGTCCAGGTCCCGCGCCAGCCCCTTCAGGGCGCGCGAGATGTCGGAAATCTCCTGCTGCCGGGAATCGGTCCGGCGGTTGGAGCTCATGAGCTGCAAATAATCGATAATGACCAGCTTCAAGTCATATTCCAATTTGTATTTCCGGCATTTCGAGCGGATCTCCGGGACCGTGATATAGGGCGTGTCGTCGATGATAAGCTTGGAGCGCCCGATGACGCCGGCGCCCTCGATCAGCTTCTCCCAATCCTGGTCCGCGAGGCTCCCGGTACGCAGTAGCTGCGCGTCTATCCTGGCTTCCATGGAAAAAAGGCGGTTCACCAGCTGCTCCTTGGACATCTCGAGGCTGAAAACCGCCGTGCACAGGTTGCTGTGGAACGACACGTATTGGGCAATGTTCAGCGCGAACGCCGTCTTCCCCATGGACGGCCTGGCGGCAATCAGGATGAGGTCGGACGGCTGCAGGCCGGAAGTCCGGTAATCCAGGTCCGCGAAGCCCGTCGCGATTCCCGTGACGCTCCCTTTCGTCTTGGAGAGGAGCTCGATTTTCTCCAGGGCCTGGATCACCAATTGCTTGATCGGCGTGAAATCGGAGCTGTCCCTCTCCTGGAGCAGCCGGAAAATCTCCTTTTCCGTGAGCGCCTTGATGTCCTCTAAGCTGTCCTGCCCCAGATAGCACCGGTTCGCTATCCCCTCCGTCGTCCGGATAAGAGCGCGAAGCTCCGCCTTCTCCTTGACGATGGCCGCGTAATGCCGCACGTTCGCCGAAGTCGGCACTGCCGCTACCAGCCCGCCGATGAATTCCAAAGTGCATATCTCGGGCGGAACGTCCTTCTTTCGGAGGCCGTCCTGGAGCGTGATCATGTCGATCGCCTGCCCCCGCTCCGAGAGCTCCACGATCGTCTCGAACAGGACGCCATATTGCTGATGGTAGAAATCCTCACGCGCCAGCATGCCGGAAGCCGCCA
>CAZOLD010000251.1:0-2123 GCA_964580595.1 uncultured Eubacterium sp. | reverse complement strand
TTGTTCTAAACAAACCCCCATGCCCCGCGCAAGCGGGGCGCCACCATGGAGGAAAGCCTCATCTGTGCATGCCCTATGCGTCAAAAGACGACGCGCCGGAAAAAAGAGCAGGGGGCTTGGGCCGCTTTCGCGGAGTCCCAAGCCCCCTATCCTTCCTAAAAATTATTCTCGAAGCGGAAGATCGGCCCATCCCCATCCCATGCCACTCTCATTCGGTAGGTATGGCGATTTGGGTCGTACAGCGGATCCCCCTCTATCTCGTCATACTGCCTGGCATGATAGAACATAGCAGGCAAAAAACCCGGACGGGGGCCTCACAGGTACGGCTTCACCCTTATGCCCCCGTCCTCCGGGACGACGGTCAGCTGCCCGGTCTCTATCGTACAGAACAGCCGCGCCCCCGCCTCCCGCATGCGCGACACGGCTTCTTTCCCCGGATGCCCGTAGCGGTTCCCTTCCCCGCAGGATATCGCGGCCAGGTCGGGGGACAGCGCGTCTAAAAACTCCCGGCTGTTGGATCCGTTCGAGCCGTGGTGGGCGGCCTTATAAAAATTGATTTCGCCGATCCCGTTCTCCCCTATGTTGCCGCCCTCTAGGAGCCGCCGCTCCTGCGCCTCCCCGATGTCCCCGGTCAAAATTCCCGTGAATCCCCGAAAGGAGAATGACGCGACGAGCGATTCCGCGTTCCTGTCCTTTTTTGCCGCGCCGCCCCCGCCGCCTTCTTCCGGGGAGAGAATGGTAAAGCGTAATGTTTCCGTCCCGAACCGCATCCCCCGCGAGGCATAGACGACCTCGCATCCCGCCTGCCTCGCGAGCGAGAGGAGCTCTTGCTCCGCCTCGTCCGGCCGGCGCATTCCCTCCGGCACGATGAGGCATTGGACCGGATACCCTTCCTCTAGCAGCTCCTCTAAGCCGTTGACATGGTCGGCGTCCGCGTGGGAGACGATCCACGCTTTGATGGAGCGGACGCCCCGCGCCTTCAGGAACGGGAGGATGCGGTATTCCCCCACTTGCTTCACGTCGCTGCTCCCCCCGTCCACGAAAAAGCAATCCCCTTCCTGAGACTGTAAGAAAATCCCGTCCCCCTGGCCCACGTCTAGGACGTCAATCTCGAATTGCTTCTGTGCCCGTACGGCAAAGAGCGCGAGAAATGCCGCCGCGATTAGCGCAAGCCACCTCTTCTTCCCGCCGCGCGAAAGGCGCCAAAGGGAAATCCCAAGGATGACGTAATACAAGGCGATCAGCCAAACAGGCGGCTTCCCCGGCGTTAAGACCGCCCCCGGCAGGCGTAGCGAGAGGCGGCACAATCCCTCGTTCAAGGCCAGGATCCAACCCGCCGGAGCCAGGGCCAGCCTTCCCAGCCATGGGGAAACGCATCCGGCAAGCGCGCCAGCCACCCCTAGGATGAGCAAAAGTCCCATGAGGGGCAGCACGCATCCGTTCACGAAAATCCCATAGGCCGGCGCCTCGAAATAAAAATACAAAGACAGCGGGAGCACCGTAAGCTGGATGCAAAGGCTGAGGAACATGGTCTCCCTGATTTTTGAGAACGCGGCCCTCACTCTCCCCGCGAGAAGGCCTCCGCCCTCCCCGGACTCAGGCCCAGACGCCCCCGCGCCTCCCGACGTGGCTTTTCCCGCACCCGCGCCTTCCCGCGCGGGATTTCTCCGTTCCCCGCCTTCCTTAGCGCCGCGCGCCGCGTCCCCTAGGATCCTTGCCGCCACTCCCGCCCCTAACACCGCGGCATAGGAGAGCAGGAAGCCCGTGTTCCATAAGACGAACGGGTTTTCCAGCGCCTGCAGGCCCGCGCTCACGGCCAGCGCGGTCGGGGTATCGTAACTGTACCCCGACATCCGCGCCGCCATCATGAGGAAAAACATGCACACGGCGCGGGCGGTGGAAACTTCCATGCCCGCGAGCATCCCGAAGCTGTAAACCGCCGCCGCCGAGAAAACCGCGCCAACGGCGGGCGGGAAGCGCAGCTTTTGCAGCAGGCGGAATAAGCCCATGCCGAACAGGGAAACATGGAGGCCTGAAATGGCGAGGATATGGGAAATCCCCGCTTCCTGGTAGAGGGATTTCACGTCCTCGTCCATCAGCGACTTTTCCCCAAGCGTGATGTC
>CAZOLD010000250.1:0-2124 GCA_964580595.1 uncultured Eubacterium sp. | reverse complement strand
GAAGAGGTATCGCCTTCGGAAGGCGGCGGGCAGCTATTGGCTGCTGGATTTTGCGCAGGACGGGAAATCATACAAGAGGCCGGTTGAGATGAACGAGAGCGGCGCGAGGATTTGGGAGCTTGCGGACAGCGGCGAAAGCGTCGGCTCGATCGCGGAATATCTGGAAGGGCAATACGGCATCGCGCGCGAGGAGGCGGCCGCGGACGTGCGGCAGTTCCTGGACGGCTTGCGCGCGGCGGGGATTACGGCAGGGGCCAGGTGAGGTAGATCATGGAAATTTTGTTGGTTGGCAGCGACAACGAGCTGATGCGGACGATGATTAACAAGCTGAACAAGGAAGGGCACCGCTGCTATGTCCTTACGGGGAACAAGACGCAGGTCGGGAGCTACAAGAACGCCTACGAGAAATACCGGTTCCCCTATGAGAGCGACTGCCTGAAGGAGATATTTGACAGCGTCCGCCCGGACGTCACGATCTTCCTGGGCGTCTATGATTCGAATTTCGACTGGACGGACCCCAGGCGCGAGTCCGTGCGCTACCAGACGGCGCTGCAGAACGTCCTTACGTCCTTTTCCACGCTGAAGGGCGGGCGCTTCATCTACCTTTCCTCGGAAGAGGTTTTCTCCCAGACTTACCCGAATGACATCGACGAGCGGGAGGAGCCTTCCGCGTACAGCTTCCGGAGCGTGGCGATCGTGCAAGGGGAGGAGGTCTGCAGGAACTACAAGCAGACAATGGGCGTGGACACCGTGATTTTGCGCCTGGACCACCTCTACATGATGCCTGACAGGAACGGCGGGCCGAACCAGTACGCCATCGTGTCGAACCCGTGCGCGAGGATGTGCGTCGAGGCCATCCGCTCGGGCTATATCCAGGCAAACGCGAACAAGATATTTTCCATGCTGTATGTCGACGACGCCGTGGAGGCCATTTACAAGGTCGTTACCGCGCCGGCGCTGAAGCAGGAGATTTACCATATTTCGTCCGGGGAGGAAATCAATGAGATGGACCTGGCCAAGATGGTCCAGAAAGAGATGGGCTCTGACACGTCCATCACGGACAACACGGTCGGGAGCACGGTGCGCGTGGTGCTGGAGAACCGCGCGTTCGCGAGCGAGTTCGGCCTGACCATCTTCCACCATGTCAACGAAGTCACGGAGAAGATGGTGAAATTCATCCGCAAATACAGCAGCAGCTTCATCGACATCGAGGACGTGCGCGGGAACAGGAAGAGGGACTGGAAGCAGACGTTCCGCGTCATCATCACCGCGCTGGTGCCGTTTTTGGAGAACCTGGTCTGCTTTGTCCCGTTCTTCATGCTGAACAACCGCGCGGTTGGGAGCCGGTATTTCGCGAATTTGGATTTTTATTTGATTTACGTGCTCCTTTTCGCCATTATTTACGGGCAGCAGCAAGCGACGTTTTCCGCCACGCTCTCGGTCGCGGGATATTGCTTCCGGCAGATGTACAACAGGACGAGGCTGGAGGTTTTGCTGGATTACAACACGTATGTCTGGATCGCGCAGCTGTTCATCTTGGGATTGACGGTCGGGTACATGAGGGACCGCCTGAGCAACATCCGCGATGAGAACAAGCATGAGGTCCAATACATGGTCACCCAGCTGGACGACATCCAGGATATCAACACGAGCAACGTCCGCATCAAGAACATGCTGGAGGTGCAGCTCGTCAACCAGAATGACAGCTTTGGCAAGATTTACGAGATTACGTCGAGCTTGGATCAATACGAGCCCTCGGAGGTGCTGTTCTATGCCGCGGAAATCCTAGCGCGGCTGATTGACAGCAAGGACGTGGCAATCTACACGGTCGCGAACCGTTCTTACGCGCGCTTGTTTTCCGCGACGTCGCCCAAGGCAAGGGAATTGGGAAATTCCATCGAATATACGAAGATGGAGGATATGTATAACCTCCTGAAGGAAAAAAGGGTATATATCAACCGGAGCATGGACCCGAAGTACCCCTTGATGGCGGACGCCATCTTCTCGGAGGACGAGATGCAGCTGATCCTGATGGTCTGGGGCATCCCGTGGGAGCGCATGACGCTAAGCCAGGCGAACATGCTGGTCATCATCGGGTATCTGATACAGAACGCCGTGCTCCGG
>CAZOLD010000249.1:0-2127 GCA_964580595.1 uncultured Eubacterium sp. | reverse complement strand
GGAAGCATCCAGAGGGAGGCGGCGATCCTAGCGATCGAGACCTCCTGCGACGAGACGGCGGCGGCGGTGGTCAGGAACGGGAGGGAAGTCCTCTCCAACGTGATTTTTTCGCAAATCAGCCTGCATGAGCCCTACGGGGGCGTCGTGCCGGAAATCGCGTCGCGGAACCATATCGAGAAAATCAACCAGGTCATCGAGGAGGCGCTGAGGGAGGCGCGCATGGCCTTAGAAGACGTGGACGCGGTGGCCGTCACGTACGGGCCGGGCCTGGTGGGCGCGCTGCTAGTCGGGGTAGCGGAGGCGAAGGCGATCGCGTACGCGTCCGGCAAGCCATTGGTCGGCGTGCACCATATCGAAGGCCATATCAGCGCGAATTATATCGAGAATAAGGAGCTGGAACCACCGTTTTTATGCCTTGTGGTCTCCGGAGGCCATACCCATCTCGTGAAGGTGGCGGATTATGGCGTTTACGAGATCTTAGGGAGGACCAGGGACGACGCGGCGGGGGAGGCGTTCGACAAGGTGGCGCGCGCGATCGGGCTGGGATATCCTGGCGGCCCTAAGATTGAGCGGGTTTCCAAGGAAGGAAATCCGGACGCCATCGCGTTCCCTCGGGCGAAAGTGGCGGGGAGCCCGTACGATTTCAGCTTCAGCGGACTGAAATCAGCCGTCTTGAATTATGTCAACGGGCGGCGCATGAAGGGCGAGCCGGTTCCCGTCGCGGATGTCGCGGCCTCTTTTCAGAAAGCGGTGACGGACGTCTTGATTGGCCACGCCATGGCGGCGGCGGAAGAATTCGGCATGCGCAAGGTTGCCATCGCGGGGGGCGTGGCGTCTAATGCCGCGCTTCGCGAGGGCATGCGCGCGGCCTGCGGGGAGAGGGGGCTGGAATTTTTCCGCCCGTCCCCGGCTTATTGCACGGACAATGCCGCGATGATCGGCGCCGCCGCGTATTATGAGTTCCTGGCAGGGCGGAGGGACGGATGGGACTTAAACGCTGTGCCGGGCTTGAAGCTGGGGGAGCGTTGAGATGGGCGGGAAAAGGCACGCGGCCATCGTCCTCTCCGCGGGAAAGGGAAAACGCATGGGCGGCGGCGTGCCCAAGCAATACCTGGAATTGGGCGGCATGCCGGTCCTGTGCCATTCGCTCATGGCGTTCGAGAAAAGCTTCGTGCGGGAAGTGGTCCTGGTGGCGGCGGAAGAAGACCTCGATTACTGCAGGCGGGAAATCGTGGGGAAGCACGGGTTTACGAAGGTGCGGGAAGTCGTGCCGGGAGGGCAGGAACGGTACCATTCCGTTTACCGGGGGCTATCCTGGCTGGCGGAGGAGGACAGCCCACCGGATTATGTCATGATCCATGACGGCGCCCGCCCGTTCCTGGACGAGGCGATCCTGGAAAGATGCCGGGAGGCTGTGGAGAGATACCAGGCCTGCGCGGCGGGCATGCCGGTAAAGGACACGATCAAGATCGTGGACGGGGAGCGCATCGCGCGGGAGACGCCGGAACGGAGCAGGGTTTGGCAGGTTCAGACCCCGCAGGCATTCTCGTTCCCCCTAATTTACGGCGCCTACCGGGAGCTGGCGCGGCGTGAGGCGGCTGGCGCGTCCGTCGCCGTGACGGATGACGCGATGGTCTTAGAGCTGATCCACAAAAAGAACGTCCGGATGGTGGAAGGCTCATACCGCAACATCAAAATCACGACCCCCGAGGACATGGAAATAGCCGAGGCTTTCCTGAGCGGGAAAAGCCGTAAAATTTCCCCAAATCCTATTGACAGATAAAATTTGTTTTGATAAAATTAAGCTTGCGCTGTTGAAAACAGGACGATTCGGAGAGGTGTCCGAGTGGTTTAAGGAGCTGGTCTTGAAAACCAGTGATTCCGAAAGGGACCGTGGGTTCGAATCCGCTTTGGATACATACGACGACACATAAAAGCTCACATAGCAGCTGTCCGGCTAGGGGCATATGCCCCTAGGCAGAGGCGGACGGTGCGGGATCGCGCCGGCAGGCGGCGGGTTTTCATGTCCCCGCGCCGCGCCCCGGGAACCGCGGGATGGCTGCGGCATATATAGGATTTCAGATTTTCAGCCATTACGGAGAAGTACCCAAGCTGGCCGAAGGGACA
>CAZOLD010000248.1:0-2130 GCA_964580595.1 uncultured Eubacterium sp. | reverse complement strand
CGCTTTCCTACTCCGGCCATGATACCGCTTGCTTTTCGTCTGATATCTGATAAAATGGATGCGCACGGAAAATGCGCCGGCCTCGCTTTGCACTGGCGTTGTCCCGTGCCGGCGCCTGCCCGGATTTCCCGCGGGAGGCTTCGCCTTGCGATCCTGTGCCAGTGCCCGCAGTTTTCCCGAAAGAGAGGTTTTTCCCATGCCGGATTTCAAGCTTCATTCCCCCTACGCGCCTACCGGCGACCAGCCGCAGGCGATCGAGGCGCTGGTGCGGGGCTTTGAGGAGGGCAACCAGTTCCAGACCTTGCTGGGCGTCACGGGCTCTGGCAAGACGTTCACGATGGCGAACGTGATACAGCGGCTCAACAAGCCCACGCTCGTGATCGCGCATAACAAGACGCTCGCGGCGCAGCTCTACGGCGAGTTCAAGGAGTTCTTCCCGGAAAACGCCGTGGAGTATTTCGTGTCTTATTATGATTATTACCAGCCGGAGGCCTACGTGCCGTCGACGGACACGTATATCGCCAAGGATTCCTCCGTCAATGAGGAGATCGACAAGCTGCGCCTGTCCGCCACGGCCTCCTTAGTGGAGCGCAGGGACGTCATAGTCGTGGCCTCGGTGTCCTGCATTTACGGCTTGGGGAGCCCGGAAGATTACCTGGGGATGATGGTTTCCCTGCGCCCGGGGATGGTGAAGGACAGGGACGAGGTGATCCGCGCGCTGGTAGACATCCAGTATGATCGCAGCGAGATGGATTTCCGCAGGGGGACGTTCCGCGTGAGGGGGGACGTCGTGGAGATTTTCCCCGCGAATTACGGGGAGACGGCGGTAAGGGTGGAATTTTTCGGGGACGAGATAGACCGGATTACGGAGATTGACGTCCTGACCGGGGAAATCAAGAGCAGGCTCACGCATTTCGCCGTGTTCCCCGCGTCCCATTATGTCGTGCCGCAGGAAAAGATCCTGAAGGCCTGCGGCGCGATCGAGGAGGAGCTAGAGGAGCGCGTCCGTTATTTCAAGGGCGAGGACAAGCTGCTAGAGGCGCAGCGGATCGCGGAGCGCACGAATTTTGACATCGAGATGCTCAAGGAAACGGGGTTCTGCAGCGGGATCGAGAATTATTCCCGCCACCTCGCGGGGCTGCCGGCGGGAGCGACGCCGCATACGCTGATGGATTATTTCAAGGATGATTTTCTGATCATCGTGGACGAGTCGCACATCACGATCCCGCAGGTGCGCGGCATGTTCGCGGGGGACAGGTCCAGGAAGTCCACGCTCGTGGATTACGGCTTCCGCCTCCCGTCCGCGATGGACAACCGACCCTTGAATTTCGAGGAATTTGAAAGTAAAATAGACCAGATGATGTTCGTCTCGGCGACGCCCGGCGACTATGAGGAAGAGCATGAGCTGCTCCGGGCGGAGCAGATCATCCGCCCGACGGGCCTTTTGGACCCGAAAGTGGAGGTGCGCCCGGTGGAGGGCCAGATCGACGACCTGATCGGGGAAGTGGGCAAGGAGACGGCGGGCGGCCATAAGGTATTGGTCACGACGCTGACGAAACGGATGGCGGAGGACCTGACGGATTACATGCGCGAGGTGGGCATCCGCGTCAAGTACCTCCATTCGGACATCGACGCGCTAGAGCGCGCGGAAATCATCCGCGACTTGCGCCTGGACGTGTTTGACGTGCTCGTGGGGATCAACCTCCTGAGGGAGGGCCTGGACATCCCGGAGGTCACGTTAGTCGCGATCCTGGACGCGGACAAGGAGGGCTTCCTGCGCTCGGAGACGTCGCTGATCCAGACGATCGGGCGCGCGGCGCGCAATTCAGATGGGCACGTCGTCATGTACGCGGACTCGGTTACGGATTCCATGCGCGTGGCCATCGAGGAGACGGAGCGCAGGCGGGCGATCCAGGCGGAATACAACAGGGAGCACGGGATCACGCCGACGACCATCCGCAAGTCCGTCCGCGACCTGATCAGCATTTCCAAGAAAGTCGCGAAAGAGGAATACCGGTTCCGGAAGGATCCGGAGTCCATGAGCAGGAAGGAACTAGAGAAGCTCATCGCGGAAGTGCAAAAGAAAATGCAAGCGGCGGCGGCGGAGCTGGATTTCGAGACGGCGGCGGA
>CAZOLD010000247.1:0-2153 GCA_964580595.1 uncultured Eubacterium sp. | reverse complement strand
GCTCTTCTGAGGGGGTACAAGTCCTTGAAGAAGCGCCCGACGGACACTTCATCCCCGCAAAAGAGGGGCGTTTGCACCGCGGTCAAGACGGCGACCCCGAAGAAGCCGAATTCCGCCCTCCGCAAGATCGCGAGGGTGCGCCTCTCCAACGGGATAGAGGTCACGAGCTACATCCCCGGAGAGGGCCACAACCTTCAGGAGCACAGCGTCGTCATGATCCGCGGCGGCAGGGTGAAGGATTTGCCGGGTACGAGGTACCATATCATTCGTGGGACGTTAGACACGGCAGGCGTGGCAAACAGGCGGCAGGCCCGTTCCAAGTACGGCGCGAAGAGGCCGAAAGACGCCAAGAAATGACGGGAGTTCCGCGTGCCGCGGAATAGTCACGCTATTGGCCGACGAAAAGTATCACAGCGGTGTGGAGGCCCGCCGGGATTTCGGCGGGTGGAAACGACTTTGGTTTAGTGTTGGAAAGCGCAGTCGCGCGCATTCTTTTTATGCAAGGGCAAGCCGGGCGCCGGAAACGGCCCCGGCGGATAGATTTCCGCACGAACACACACACATGTGAGTACCGTTGAATTAATCGAGAGCAGGAAGGCCGCCCGGACAGTCAGGGCGGCGGAATGATTAAGGAGGGAAGCGACGTGCCACGTAAAGGACATGCTCAGAAGAGGGAAGTGCTGCCTGATCCGTTGTACAATGACAAGGTAGTGACGAAACTCATTAACAACATCATGCTGGACGGAAAAAAGGGCGTAGCCCAGAAAATCGTATATGGGGCATTTGAGAGGATTGCCGAGAAGACGGGCAAGCCGGCGATTGAGGTATTCGAATCGGCCATGAACAACGTCATGCCCGTGCTGGAAGTCAAGGCAAGGCGCATCGGCGGCGCGACTTACCAGGTCCCCATCGAGGTGCGGCCGGACAGGCGCCAGGCTTTGGCTCTCCGCTGGCTGACGATGTATTCCCGCAAGAGAGGCGAGAAGACCATGGAGGAGCGCCTGGCGAACGAGATCATGGACGCCGCGAACAATACGGGGGCATCCGTGAAGAAGAAAGAGGACATGCACAAGATGGCAGAGGCAAACAAGGCGTTTGCGCATTACAGGTTCTGACAGGGACTGTCGCAAGGCATGAATTTGCGTAATTGATTTAGGAGGAAAGAACCTTGGCTGGAAGAGAATACCCATTAGAGAGGACCAGGAATATCGGGATCATGGCGCACATCGACGCCGGGAAGACGACGTTGACGGAGCGCATCCTGTATTATACTGGCGTCAACTATAAGATTGGCGATACCCACGAGGGCACTGCCACCATGGACTGGATGGAGCAGGAGCAGGAAAGGGGAATCACCATCACTTCAGCCGCCACGACCTGCCACTGGACGGAGCAGGAGAACTGCAAGCCGAAGCCGGGAGCGCTGGAGCATCGCATCAACATCATCGATACTCCAGGGCACGTTGACTTTACCGTAGAGGTGGAGCGCTCGCTCCGCGTGCTGGACGGCGCCGTCGGCGTCTTTTGCGCGAAGGGCGGGGTCGAGCCGCAATCCGAGAACGTATGGCGGCAGGCCGACACCTATAACGTGCCGCGGCTGGCGTTCATCAACAAGATGGACATCCTGGGCGCGGATTTCTACGGGGCGGTCGAGCAGATAAGGACGCGGCTGGGGAAAAACGCGATTATCCTCCAACTGCCGATCGGCAAGGAAGACGCGTTCAAGGGCATCGTCGACTTGTTCGAGATGAAAGCGTATATTTACAATGACGACAAGGGCGAGGACATCTCCATCGTGGACATCCCGGCCGACATGAAAGAGGACGCGGAGCTCTACCACACGGAGCTGGTGGAAAAGATATGCGAGCTTGACGACGACCTGATGATGCAATATTTAGACGGCGAAGAGCCGTCGACCGAGGACTTGAAGGCCGCCTTGAGGAAAGGGACTTGCGAGTGCACCGCCGTTCCGGTCTGTTGCGGGTCCGCGTACAGGAACAAGGGCGTGCAGAAGCTTTTGGACGCAATCTTGGAGTATATGCCGGCGCCGACGGACATCCCCGCGATCAAGGGCGTCGACATGGATGGGAACGAGACAGAGCGGCATTCTTCGGACGAGGAGCCGTTTTCCGCGCTGGCATTCAAGATCATGA
>CAZOLD010000246.1:0-2167 GCA_964580595.1 uncultured Eubacterium sp. | reverse complement strand
GATGAAAGATGAGCAAAGAGTATGACGTCGTGGCGATTGGCGAGATCTTGATGGACTTCACCGAGTGCGGCACAAGCCCCCAGGGCAACGCGGTCTTCGAGGCGAACCCGGGCGGCGCGCCCTGCAACGTGCTCGCCATGCTGCAGAAGCTGGGGAAGCGCACGGCGTTTATCGGGAGAGTGGGGGACGATATGTTCGGCAGGGATCTCCGTGCCGCCGTCCGGGAGTCCGGGATCGATGACAGGGAGCTTCTGTCGGTGGACGAGGCCAGCACCACCTTGGCCTTCGTCAAGACGCTGGCGGGCGGGGAGAGGGACTTCTCCTTCTGCCGAAAGCCCGGCGCGGACAGGATGATTAGGGCACGGGAGCTGCCGAAGGATATGCTGGGCGGCGCCCGCATCTTCCATTTTGGGTCGTTCTCCATGACGCATGACGATTGCCGCGCCGCCACGCAGGCCGCCGTCGGCATGGCGAGGGACGCGGGGGCGGTCGTCTCTTTTGACCCGAACCTGCGCCCTCCCGTGTGGGGGAGCCTGGAGGACGCGAGGAGCCAGATCGGCTGGGGCCTAAATCACGCGGACATCGTGAAGATCTCCGACAACGAGGTGGAGTTCATGACGGGGGAGGCCAATCTCGCGGCGGGGGCGGATGTCCTGAGGGCAAGGTATCCCGGCATTCGGCTCCTGTGCGTCACCGCCGGGGCCGATGGCAGCCATGCCTATTACGGGAGGGAGCACGTCTACGCCCCCGCCGTGAAGCTTGGCGGCACCATCGAGGCCACCGGGGCGGGCGATACCTTCTGCGGATGCGTCCTCAGCTTCGTGCTGGATCATGGCCTGGAGGGCCTCTCGCCCGCCGACCTGGGAGAGATGCTGCGCTTCTCCAATGCCGCCGCGTACCTCGTCACCACGAAGAAAGGCGCGCTGCGTTCCATGCCTGATAGGGCCGACGTGGAGGCGGCGTTAGCGGCCATGGGAGAGTGACTTTTGCCATCTAAAGCCAACCTATCCCGCAACAGACGCCCTATCCTGCAACGGGCGGCGGCGAGCCGCCCGCGCCGGGTGGGGCGTTTTTTGGGGTTAAAAAGCCTTCTTTTATCATAATCATAAGCGCTGTCCACACGACGATCTGGATAAGTTCTGAATTCCCGTTAAAAATACCTCCGCTTCCTCGCTGCCTTGTTATGACTGGCGATCATTGCAAGGCAAACTCATCCAGCAGCTGCTTTCTGTAATCCGCATCCGTAGCCGCTTTCTCGATATCCTCCGTCCTGCCCGTCTCGGTGAGCTCATGAATAAGGGCGGCAAAGAGGTTCATGCCCTCTGCTTTCCCTTCTGCCTTGCCCTCTGCCCTAGCCTGATCTCTCATCTCCTCCATGACCTTGCACATCGTCCTCACCCCCTCCGGATTCTCTTTCAAGTACCTTGCGCGGTTTGCCATCATCTCGAAATTCATGTCCTTCGCGTCGGCGCAGTTGAAGTCGTGCATGAGCCTCCCCAGGTCGTCCTCTCCCCGGTATTCCCCGTTCACGTACAGGATGAAGGAGCCATCGCCAAACGAATCCCCTGTCGTCAGGTTCGTCCGCTGTATCTTGTAGGCCGACTTTCCCATTCCGTAAAAGTCCCTCTCCGTGATGAAGATCGTGTACGTGTCGGGCAATTCCCGAAAGTCCTGCCCAGCATCGAGGTTCTCCACGTCGATCACGCTGGAATAGTACCTTGCCCTGTGCGGATCCGCTCCCCAGTCGGAACGCTGGATCTCCAGGTCGTACTTCTTCCCTGAGGAGTCCGTCCCATAGGCATCCAGGCAAATGGACCTAGCTCCAGTCACCCTCCTCATATCCGCCTGCGTCTCGCATCTCGTCAAGACGAGATCCGGCTTCTCCGTGAGGATGCGCAGGACGAACTGCGCCAGGGGGAGGTCACCTTGGAACATCCCCCTCATGAAGTCATCGTCGATTGGCCGGAAGCCGCGTAGGCGCTGCAGATCCTCCCGGTGCTCCCGCTCTTTTCTCTGCTCTATTGTCTCTGTCATTTCATTTCCACAGTTCTGCCTATGGCTGGGTCCTGCGTCTTGGGCGATTCTGCTCTTTGATCATCAGCTCTGCCCATGGCCGCGGCGCGGAATCGATGCCACGATTGGGGAACCGATCCTCCTTGATTCGTTT
>CAZOLD010000245.1:0-2192 GCA_964580595.1 uncultured Eubacterium sp. | reverse complement strand
AGGTGAACAAGCGCTATATGCATCACTATAATTTCCCATCCTACTCCGTCGGCGAGACGAAGCCGAGCAGGGGGCCGGGGCGCCGGGAAATCGGGCATGGCGCGTTAGCGGAGAGGGCGTTGCTGCCGGTGCTGCCCAGCGAGGAGGAGTTCCCGTACGCGATCCGCGCCGTATCCGAGACATTCGAGTCGAACGGCTCGACTTCCATGGCCTCCACCTGCGCGTCCTGCATGGCGCTGATGGCGGCGGGCGTGCCGATTAAGAAGATGGTGGCAGGGATTTCGTGCGGCTTAGTGACGGGGGATACGGACGATGATTATGTCGTGCTCACGGATATCCAGGGCCTGGAGGATTTCTTCGGGGACATGGACTTCAAGGTGACGGGCACGCATGAGGGCATCACGGCGATCCAGATGGACATCAAGATCCACGGCCTGACGCGCCCGATCGTGGAAGAGGCCATCCACAGGGCGAGGAAGGCGCGGCTTTACATCATGGACGAGGTCATGTCAAAGGCCATCGCGGAGCCGCGCAAGGAGATTGGCGAGTTCGCGCCGAAGATCGTGCAGATCCAGATTGATCCGTCGAAGATCGGGGACGTCGTCGGCCAGCGCGGCAAGACGATCAATGCCATCATTGAGCAGACGGGCGTGAAGATTGACATCAACGACGACGGGGCGGTGTCCATCTGCGGGACGGACAAGGAAATGATGGACAAGGCCGTGAGCATGGTGGAGATTATCGCCATGGATTTTGAGGCGGGCCAGGTCTTTAACGGGAAAGTGGTCAGCATCAAGGAATTCGGGGCGTTCCTGGAATTCGCGCCGGGAAAAGAGGGCATGGTGCATATCTCCAAGATTGCCAGGGAGCGCATCCGCCGCGTGGAGGACGTGCTGACGCTAGGCGACGTGGTGAAGGTCGTCTGCTTAGGGAAAGACAGGATGGGAAGGTTCAGCTTCTCCATCAAGGACGTGCCCAAGGGCGCCAAGGCATACGGAGAACGCTGACTTGGGCTGAATGGATAAGAGAAAAAACGCGCCCCTTCCGGGAAATTCCGGAGGGGGCGCATGAAAAACGGATGCGGCGAAAGCCGCATCCGTTTTTTATGCACGCTTGGCAGGGAAGCCTTACAGGCTGGCGCCAAAATCCGTGACGATGATCTGCCCCGTGATGGCGCGGGACTCATCGCTTGCCAAAAACAGCAATATGTTCGCCACGTCCTCCGCGGTGCATGGCTGCGTGCGAAGGTTCGAGTGCGTGGACATCGCGCCGAACATGTCCTGATCGAGCTGGTCGGACTTGAGGGAGGAGGTCATGGGCGTCACGATAGTGCCCGGGCAGACCGCGTTGCAGCGGATGCCCTGCGCCTGGAAACGCAGCGCCGTGTGCTTGGTCACGCCGATGATGGCGGCCTTCGTGGAAACGTACACCGCGCCGCCGCATCCGGCGTACCCCGCGACGGACGCCACGTTGACGATGCTGGCCCCGGCCGACATATGCTTGCTCGCCGCGCGCATGCAGCGCATGGTCCCTTTCTGGTTCGTCTCCACGATGCGGTCGAGATCCTCGTCCGAGAAGCGGTCAATCGGCTTGAGCCCTTCTTCTAAGATGCCCGCGTTGTTGACTAACACGTCAATTTTCCCGAATTTGTCCAGGACGGCGCCAATGAGCCGCTCCGGATCCTCCGGCTTGGAGATGTCGGTGGAGATGGCAAGCACTTTGCCTCCCGCCTGCTCGATCTCGTCCGCGATCTGCTTTAAGGCTCCCTCCCTGCGCGCGGTAATGATGACGGTCGCGCCCTCCGCGGCGAACAGCTTCGCGGTCTCGGCGCCCACGCCGGAATTGCCTCCCGTGATTACGGTTACTTTGTCCTTAAGCCTGTCCATAGTGAATCCCTCCTATAAAATAAATTATTTTTGTAAATTATGATAAACCATTTTTCATGATTTTCATAAACAATCTTTCTTATGGGTTTTTGGCCTTATTCTTAATTCTTAATTCTGCTTTTTTTGTTCCTCAAGTTCCGCCATTTTCATCGCCCTCACCTTGAGCGGGAGGCCGAACAGCGTGATGAACCCTTCCGCGTCGTGGTGGTCGTAGAGCTCACCTGTCGTGAAGCTTGCGAGCGACTTGCTGTACTAGGAGTAGGGCGAGGTCGTCCCGGCCTTGATGATGTTGCCCTTGTTGAGCTT
>CAZOLD010000244.1:0-2202 GCA_964580595.1 uncultured Eubacterium sp. | reverse complement strand
GCGTCGCTCCCGCGTAGCTCACCGCGACTGCGCGGCGCCTGCCATTTCCTGCCCGGTTCACCCTTCCCGGCTGTCCGTCTCCTCCTGCTCCGGCGCCGCTTCCGCCGCCTTCCTAAACAGCCGCGCCGCGTTCTCCCACGTCGCTTCCTCGACTTCCTCTCTAGTAATGCCCCGGAGCCGCGCGATTTCCTGCGCCACATATGGCAGGTTCAAGGAGGAATTGCGCGTCCCCCGGTTCGGCTCCGGCGCGAGGTAGGGGCAGTCGGTCTCCAGCAAGAGCCGATCCAGCGGGATTTCCCTGGCCACTTCCTTGACCTTGCTCGCGTTCTTGAACGTGACGACGCCGCCGATCCCGATGTAATACCCCATGTCCAAATAGGCCTCCGCCATCTCACGCGAATAGGAGAAGCAATGCACGACCCCCTCCAGCTGCTCCGCGTGGGCTTCCCGCATGAGGTTTAGCGTGTCCTCTGCGGCGTCGCGCGAATGGATGATGACCGGCAGGCCGGCTTCCTTCGCGACGTCCAGCTGGCGCAAAAACCAATGCTTCTGCCGCTGCCTCACGTCCCCATCCCGCGTGTCATGGTAGTCCAGGCCGATTTCCCCGATGGCGACGATTTTCGGCAGGTGGCTCTTTTCCCAAATCCAGCTCAGAACCTCCTCCTCATCCAGGCCCGGCACCTCGCTCGGATGGATGCCCAGCGCCCCATAGATGAACTCGTGCTCCCGCGTCAGCGCGATCGTTTTCTTGCAGCTATCGAACGACGCCCCGACATTCACGACCGCGCCGATCCCCTGCCCCCGCAGGGAGGCAAGCAGCTCCTCCCGATCCTCGTCGTACCGGCTGTCGTCGTAATGCGCATGGCTTTCAAATATCATTTTCTAACAAATCTCCGCTCCATGGGGCATCTCCCTCTCCGGCACGACCAGAGACACGTCCCCATTCTCATCCTCCGCGCACAGCAGCATCCCCTCGGAAAGGACGCCCGCCATCTTCGCGGGTTTCAAGTTCACCAGCACCATGACCTTTTTCCCCACCATTTCCTCGGGGGAATAATATTTGCGTATGCCGGACACAATCTGCTTCACCTGGCTGCCGATGCGTACCTGGGAGCAAAGGAGCTTCCGCGAATCCTTGACGGCCTCGCAGGAAATGATTTCCCCCACCTGGAACTGCAGGCGCGCGAAATCCCCGTATTCGATCTCCTCTTTCGGATCGATGTCGATGCCTTCCGACCGTGCCCCGTCCGCTTCCGGCGCGGCTTCCTCCGCGTCCTCCGGATGCATCTGCTGCACCTTTTCGTACACATCCTCCAGCTTCATGCGCGCGAACAGGATCTCCGGGTCAGGCGTCACTTTCGTGCCGCTCACGTAGTGCCCGAACGTCCCCATCTCGTCAAGCGGGATCTCCTGTGCGTTCATCTGCGCAAGGATCTTCCTTGAGGTCTCGGGCATGAAGCTCTTTAGCAGGGACGCGCCGACGCAAATGCTCTCGGCCAGGTTGTACAGCACCGTCGCGAGCCGGGGCCGCGACCCCACGTCCTTCGCCAGGGCCCAGGGCATCGTCTCGTCAATGTATTTGTTGCAGCGCTTGAACAGGTTCAAGATTTCCGTGAGCGCGTCCGCGATGCGAAGCTCGTCCATCTTCGCAATCACCACGGATGCCGTCCCCGTGACCACGCGCTTTAGGTCCTCGTCCGCCTCGCCGCTCACGCCCGCGTCGCTCACCACGCCGCCAAAATACTTGTTGCTCATGGAAATCGTGCGGTTGACCAGGTTGCCAATCGTGTTGGCCAGGTCCGAATTGCGCCGCTCCGTCACCAGCTCCCAGGATATCACGCCGTCATTGTCGAACGGCATCTCGTGGAGCAGGAAATACCGGACGGCGTCCACGCCAAATACCTCCACCAGCTCGTCCGCGTACATCACGTTCCCCTTGGACTTGCTCATCTTTCCGTCTTTCCCGTCCTTCCCGTCGCTTTGAAGCAGCCAGGGATGGCCGAACACCTGCTTTGGCAGGGGCAGATCCAGCGCCATGAGAAAAATCGGCCAATAAATCGTATGGAAACGGATGATGTCCTTGCCGATCAGATGCAGGTCCGCCGGCCAGTTTTTCCGGAAAAGCTCGCTGGAATTGCCGTCCGCGTCATAGCCGATCTTCGTGATATAGTTGGTAAGCGCGTCCAGCCAGACATAGACCAC
>CAZOLD010000243.1:0-2209 GCA_964580595.1 uncultured Eubacterium sp. | reverse complement strand
ATGACACAACCAACGCGCTGACACAGCGGATTATATTCGGAAACAACCGGAATCCTCAGAGCGAATTTAATTATCGGAATCTGGCCGAGCCTGTGCATGAGATGGACGAAGAAACTGGTGAGTTTCTAACGAAGGCCTGCCTGGAGATGATGAGCCAGACGCATGGGGAAGAAAAAAGCCTTCTGCCGTATTTTCAGGGATACGTGTTCGACCATGGGAAGTCGACCTATCGAGGAGAAGAGGTTGGAGAAGGGGGGCTTGTATATTCTGAGCCGGGCATGTACATAGACGTGGCTCTGCTGGACGTGTCCTCCATGCATCCGCACAGCGCCATCGCCGAGGCCCTTTTTGGCACGAGGTTTACAATGGCGTTCCGCGACATTGTGGAAGGGCGCGTCAGCATCAAGCATGAGGCATGGGACGTGGTCGATAAAATGCTGGACGGCAAGCTGTCGCCCTATATCCAGAAGGTAATCAACGGGGAAATGACTTCCAAGGATCTGGCGAACGCCTTAAAGACGGCGATCAATTCCGTATACGGCCTGACGTCGGCATCTTTCGAGAACCCGTTCCGTGATCCCAGAAACAAGGACAATATAGTGGCAAAGCGCGGGGCGCTGTTCATGATCGACCTGAAGCATGAGGTGCAGAATCGCGGATTCACCGTCGCGCATATCAAAACGGACTCGATCAAGATCCCGAACGCGACGCCGGAGATCATCCAGTTCGTGATGGACTTCGGAAAGAAATACGGCTATACATTTGAGCATGAAGCTACTTATGACAGGATGTGCCTGGTGAACGATGCCGTTTATATCGCCAGGTATAAGGACGGAGATAAGCTTGGGAAATGGACCGCCACTGGGACGCAGTTCCAAATTCCCTACGTATTCAAGACCCTTTTCAGCAAGGAGGCGGTCCTTTTCGATGACATGGCGGAGACGAAGGAAGTGAAGTCGGCATTATATTTGGATATGAACGAAGGATTGCCCGACGTGTCCGAGTACGAAAAGCAGCTTTCCAAATTTGAAAGCGATTATAAAAAAGGATTGTTGGAGGAAGCGAATCTTCAAACGCTTTGCGAGGAACTCCGTCCGGAGATCGCCAAGGGCCACGATTACCACTTCATAGGAAAAGTGGGGCGGTTCTGCCCGATCAAGCCCGGATGCGGCGGAGGAGTGCTTCTAAGGACACAGAACGACAAATATTATGCAGCGACTGGGTCATCAGGCTATCGGTGGATGGAATCCGAGATGGTGAAGGATTTGGGAAAAGAGGGGGATATTGACCGGTCCTACTATGACAAATTGGTGGATGACGCGATTGAATCCATTTCCAAATACGGGGACTTCGAATGGTTTGTTTCGGATGACCCCCATGCCAAGGAGCTTGGGGCGAATGACGCGGACATGTTTTGCCAGCCGCCGTGGCTTCCGCCATGCGGCGACGCGAAGCATGACACCTGCTTCGAATGCCCGAGCCTGCATGACGACAAGCTTCATCTAAATTGCGATCACGGGTACGACGTATCGGACGTGATTATAAAGCGGGAGTTTCTAAATCATCCAAAAGAGGATGAAGAATAGGGATATTTACAATTCAATCAAATGAGAGGAGAACAAAGAAATGGCGAACAGAGTGGAAAACAACATCATTATGGAGAATGCCCACATTATATTTCGGAACTTTTCCGGAAAGGAGGGAAAATACAATCGGGCCGGAAGCAGGAATTTCTGCGTAATCATCGAGGACCAGGATCTTGCGGACCGCCTGAAGAAAGAGGGGTGGAACATCCGGGTCCTCCCTGCCCGCGATGAATGGGATGACGACCGGCATTGCCTTCAGGTTCAGGTAAGTTACGAAAACATTCCGCCCAAGGTATACCTCATGACAAGAAATAATAAGACTCTGCTGGATGAAGAATCGATTGAATCTCTGGACTATGCGGAAATCCGAAATGTCGACTTGACAATTCGCCCATACAACTGGGAAGTGAATGGGAAAGCCGGGGTGAAGGCATATCTAAAAACCATGTATGTCACGATTGAGGAAGACGAATTTGCGGATAAATACGCGGAGATGGAAGGGCCGAACGAGATTCCATTCCGTTAAATACGAAGAAGCAGAAGTAGAGGGCTGTTATGATCAAATACGAAATTGAAACCGTGTGTATAAACGGTGTTGATATGTACCGGACATGCGGGCAGTT
>CAZOLD010000242.1:0-2221 GCA_964580595.1 uncultured Eubacterium sp. | reverse complement strand
TGCCTCGTGTCCTGCGAGGATTACGCGGACATTCCCTGCGACATCCCCATGACGGACGGAGACCGGAGGGAGGACCTTAACGCCGTGCTTTCCTATGACGGCGAAGCGACAACAATCTCCGTGTCGGGGCCGGCATTCGCGGGCTCCCACGTCGCCGCATCCCTGGAGGGATGCCCGGCGGGGACGAGATTCGGGGCATACGCGACAGAGAAAGCCAGCGTCACGATCCCGCTTTCCACGCGCTCCGGCGGGAAGCTCTCCGCCCGCCGCGCGCCAGTTGAAGGCGCCGCCTACCGCCTGACGGCATCTTCCGGGGGCGCGCAGCTCTACTCCAGGATGGTATATTTCAAAAACGGGCGTTTCCGCGCCATGGCGAAGCTTGGGTCATGCGCGGGCAAGCAGGTGGCGGAAGGCGGCTCGATCGCGGGGAGCGATTGGGGCACGGCCAGCGGCGATTACGCGTATTACCTCTACCGCGGGTGCACCACGGCCAAGAACGTCACCGCGCCAACCACCGTGTTCCGCTATTTTTCCTATAAGTTCGTGAATATCGCGTATAACGGGAACGGCGCGACCGCGGGGAGCAACGTCATTGAGAAGCACGTCTCCCTAGAGGACATCCACACATTCTGGGAAAACGCTTATTCCAGGGAGGAAGACCGGGAGAAGCAGACGGCGTCCGGAGAATCCTACCGGACAAAGGTGAAATACGGCTTCGTGTCATGGAAGCTTTCAGAAAGCGAGCATTATGGCGAGAATCAGCAGGAAAACGTGATCCGCCTCTACGCGGCCGCGAAACGGGACGGCGTCCTATCCGGCGAGCCCGTTGGCGGGCTGGGAGCCTATAAGCTTTCCACGGGAGGAGCCGCGGCCCCTGCCTTCGGCGCGGGGGAGGAATTCCTCACGCTGTCCGCCGAGTGGGACGCCTTCCCCACGATCGAAGTGACCCCGGGGGAGGAAATGGAGTTTTACGAGGGGGAGGACGTCACGGAGGATGACATGACGGACCGCCTTACGGCCCACGACGACGAGGACAACGACTTGACGGACCGCGATACGTCCAATGACACGCTGAACAGCCGGATGGAGATCCGGAAAATCACGTACCCGGCATCCCTTAACGGGGCGCGGCAGGCCAGCGTGGAGGGCTATGACCACGGCGTGCCGGATGATTTCCTGCTGGACACGTATTTCATGAAGCTCAGGCGGAACGAGACGGTGGACGTGCGCGTCGTGTTCGCGGCCAAGGACAGCAGGGGGCAGGAAACCCTGGCGGAAATCCCCGTCAAAGTGAAGTACAACAATTACCCCAGGATTAGCAGCCGGGATATCTTCTATTACCTGAAGGAAGAGGTGAACCGGGGCGCGGCGTCCGAAAGGGCGCTGCTGGCCCGCGCGTCCGCGAGCGACGCGGAGGACGGCGACCTGACGAGGAAATTAAAGATCGCCGACGACGGCGCACGAAAGCTGAAATTCCAGACGGAGCCGAAGGCGAAAATTCCCATAAAGTACACCGTCACGGACGCCTACCGGAAATCCGCAACCCGCACCGTCACCGTCTCCATCTGGGACGAGGGCGCGATATCCGCGCAAATGCCAAAGAGCTATGTCCGCTACATTTCCGGGGACTACCTGGATACCCTAGAGGAAACCTCCGTCTGGCGCGAGCCGGAAAACCAGGCTTACCTAAGCCAGGCCCTGGGGAACAGCTCGCCTAAGGAAACGTGGGAATTCACCCATGAGGACGTGCTAGACATCCAGGAATGGACGACCGCGGACGGCAGTTGGAAAAACGGGCCGGAAGCGGACCGGGAATTCCGGCGGGAATTCTCCCATTGCCGGCGGTAAACAGAAAACCCTTGACATAAGGGGATTCTGCCGCTATAATTGTTTCGCGTGTATGCCGACGCGCCCGTTTTTCCACGGGCGCGTCGACCCGGCATGGATGCCCGGGGCTTCGCATGGGCAAACATGGATGCCCGGGGCTTCGCGCGGGCTGGCATAGATGCCCGGGTTTCGCGCGGGCAGGCATGGATGCCCGGGGCTTCGCGCGGACAGGCATGGATGCCCAAGGCTTCGCACGGGCTGGCGGGAAACTGCCGACAGGCATCACGCGGGCACGGCGCGCGGCAGACGCGCCAGGAGGATTCTAGCATTTAGGAGGTGAAAAGAATGCCAACATTTAACCAGTTAGTACGGAAAGGAAGGCAGACGTCAGAAA
>CAZOLD010000241.1:0-2291 GCA_964580595.1 uncultured Eubacterium sp. | reverse complement strand
ATGGCGCACATGTTAGCGGAGCGGATTCACAAGGAGGGCCTGAAGCCCCAGGCCATCCTCCTGACGCACGGGCATTTTGACCACGCGATGGCCGCGAGTGAGATGGCGAGTGAGTTCGGCATCCGGATTTATGCCCACGAGGCGGAAAAGGAGACGCTTTCGCAGCCGGAACTGAACCGTTCCGTCATGATCGGGCGGCGGGATTCCTACCGCGCCGACATTTTCGTGAAGGACGGCGAGACGCTAAGCTTAGCAGGGATGGATTTCCTGGTGCTGCACACGCCGGGGCATACCGAGGGCGGGTGCTGCTATTACGTGGAGAAAGAAAAGGTCGTGTTCTGCGGGGACACGCTTTTTTGCCAGTCGGTGGGGCGGACGGATTTCCCGCGGGGGAGCGAGTCCGAGCTCGTGCGCTCCATCCGGGAGAAGCTCATGACGCTGCCGGACGACGTGACGGCGTACCCCGGGCACATGGAGAAGACGACGATCGGGGCGGAGCGCAAGTACAACCCGTACATCTAGCGGGGGCAGGCGCGGAAAAGGGGATGCCATGGTTATCGTGAAGCTGGGACGTCCGGGATTTGAATACGACGTCCATTCCCTGGTGAAGGCCTTTTTCGGGGAGGAGGACGTGAAGGTTTCCGCGGATGAGGGGAAAATCGCCGAATGGGAGCGGAAGAACGAAGTCTCCCTGCTCATAGAAATCATTTATGATGGCGACGCGTCAGAATTTCCCACGGGGAGGGCACTGCGGGATACCCTAAAGAGGCAGGTATACCGGCAGCTGTCCGCCTATCTGGGCAGGACGCTCCCCTGGGGGACGCTGACGGGCGTGCGCCCCGTGAAGATTGCCGGGAAGCTGCTGGGGCAGGGCCTCACGGAAGGGGAGGCCGCGGCGGAGATGTCGGCGTCCTACTTTGCGTCCTCGGAAAAGATTGCCCTTAGCATCGAGATCGCGAGGCGGGAGGAAGAGATTCTCTCCCGCCTTGATTTGCGGGACGGGTACAGCCTTTATGTCGGGATCCCGTTCTGCCCTAGCATTTGCGCCTATTGCTCCTTCTCCTCCTCCCCGGCGGGGCAGTGGGCGGGCAGGATCGAGGAGTACCTGGGAGCGCTGGAGCGGGAAATCGCGTTCGCGGCGGAGGCGTTCGGGCACAGGAAGCTGAACGCCATCTACATCGGAGGGGGGACGCCGACGTCCCTATCCGCCGGACAGCTGGACCGGCTGCTCTCATGCATCGGCGAGTCCTTTGATTTTGCGCATTTGCGGGAATACACGGTGGAGGCCGGGCGGCCGGACAGCGTCACGGAAGGGAAGCTCGCGGCCTTGAGGCGGCACGGGGTGACGCGGATTTCCATCAATCCGCAGACGATGCGGCAGGAGACGCTTGACCTGATCGGGCGGAGGCACACGCCCGCGCAGGTGAGGGAGAGCTTCGCGCTCGCGCGCGGGATGGGATTCGGGAACATCAACATGGACTTGATCGTGGGGCTCCCCTCGGAGGGCATTTCCGACGTGAGGGAGACGATGCGGCAGGTGGCAGAGCTAGGTCCCGACAGCCTGACCATCCATTCCCTCGCGCGCAAGCGCTCGGCGCGCGTGACCACGAGCCCGGAGGATTACGCCGGGACGTACATGGAGAATGTGCAGGAGGCCATCGAGATGGCGGGCCGGGAGGCGCGGGGCATGGGCCTGCGCCCGTATTACCTGTATCGCCAGAAGAATATCGCGGGGAACTTAGAGAACATCGGGTACGCGGCCCCGGGGAAGGAAGGGATCTACAACTGCCTCATCATGGAGGAAGAGCAGGACATCGTGGCGTTAGGCGCGGGAGGCATAAGCAAGCGGATATGCCCGGACGGGAAGATCGTGCGGTGCGAGAACGTCAAGGAAGTGTCCCTCTATCTGGAGAAGACCGGCGAGATGATCGAGCGGAAGCGGCGGTTGTTCGAGGCGCCGCCCCCGCCCGTCACGCCCTCTCGGTGACGCGGTCGCGGGTCTTTCCCTTCGCGTCATGCCGGACTCCCGCCATCACGATCTCCCCGCCAGAGCCCCGCGGCTCCGCGGGGCAGTTCCGCTCCGTCCGATAATTCCGTCTGCAAATCGCCGCCAGATTCCCCGGCTTGCGCGGATCCGGCGGCCTCGTCACTTCCTGATCCGGCGGATCGCCCCTTCCGCGGGCCAGTTGCATTCCTGCTTTCTCAGGACTTCTCCTTGGAATGGCGATTTTCCAGGCTCTGTGAGGTATTCTAAGAGGTCATCCAATATCCATGCGGCATTCAGCCATTTC
>CAZOLD010000240.1:0-2318 GCA_964580595.1 uncultured Eubacterium sp. | reverse complement strand
CCAAACGAAGCCGAGATCATGAGGGAGAACCAGCGTCTGCGAAAGGAGCTGGACGGGATCAAGAAGGAGATTCTCACCCTAAAAAGTGGCGGCATATGCATTGAGCGAGCGGGCATTGAAGCTGATTGAAAGCGAAATGAGGCAGGCAGCCTTGAGATGGATGACGCGATCTTTGCTGAGTACCGGGACGAGAGCGTTCCGCCGGAAAAACGGATTTCTCGTTGGCTGGGAAAGGCAGATGAGGTTGCGAAGGATGGGAAACTTTCAGACGGCTTGTCTCTCGACAAGTCGAGAAGGGCAGATCAGAAGGACAGATTGAAAACCATATGGCGACATAAAATCTCCGGGACGCTTCCGCGCCCCGGAGATCCTCGTCATGGTAATTCTCGCTGGTGGCAATTCCTGCATGCCACAATTCATGTCGGTGGCCGCACCTGCCGGTCGCGCCTGGCGTCTTGCGCCTGGTGTTTTGCGCCTGCTGGCAGCGCCTGGCATCTTGCGCCCTGGTGTTTTGCGCCCGCGGCAATTCCTGGCTACGACGTTTTGTTGCCGGCCTTGCCGGGAATCTGCGTCTGCCGGCCGTGCCCGCCCGCGGCATAATTTCTGCCGGCCTTGCCGGGAATCCGCGCATCCGCCGGCAGTGCCCGCCCTCTTACTCGTCGATGCTGTAATTGGGCGCCTCCTTCGTGATGTGGATGTCATGCGGATGGCTCTCCTTGAGGGAGGCGGCGGAAATCTCGACGAACCGCCCGTTCTCCTTTAGGGTCTCGATGTCGGGGGCCCCGCAGTACCCCATCCCGGAACGCAGGCCGCCGATCAGCTGGAACACGGTGTCCTCCACCGTGCCCTTGTAGGCCACGCGCCCCTCGACGCCTTCCGGCACGAGCTTCTTCGCGCCCTCTTGGAAATAGCGGTCCTTCGAACCGTTCTCCATCGCGGCTAACGACCCCATGCCGCGGTAAACCTTGTATTTCCGCCCCTGGTACAGCTCGAACGTCCCCGGGCTCTCGTCGCAGCCCGCGAATATGCTGCCCATCATGCACACGTTGGCGCCCGCGGCGATGGCCTTCGTCATGTCGCCCGAGTACTTGATGCCGCCGTCCGCGATGACGGGGACGCCGGATTCCCTCGCCGCCTCATAGCAGTCCATGATGGCGGTGATCTGCGGCACGCCGATGCCCGCCACCACGCGCGTCGTGCAGATGGAGCCGGGGCCGATGCCGACCTTCACGGCGTCCGCGCCCGCGTCAATCAAGGCACGCGCGGCTTCTCCCGTCGCGATGTTCCCCGCGATCACCTGCAGGGCGGGGTACGCGCCCTTAATCCGCCGGACGGCGTCTAGGATGTTCTTGGAGTGCCCGTGCGCGGAATCCACCACGACGACGTCGACCTTCGCGTCGACTAAGGCGGCGACGCGCTCCATCATGTCGCCCGTGATGCCGACGCCCGCGCCGCATAAAAGGCGCCCCTGCGCGTCCTTCGCGGAGGAGGGGTATTTGATCTGCTTCTCGATATCCTTGATGGTGATCAATCCCTTGAGGTTGAAGTCGCCGTCCACGATGGGCAGCTTCTCCTTGCGCGCCTTCGCGAGGATCTTCTTGGCTTCTTCTAAGGTAATGCCCTCCCGCGCCGTGATCAGGCCTTCCGTGGTCATGCATTCCTTGATCTGCTTGGAAAAATCTTCTTCGAACTTCAAGTCGCGGTTGGTGATGATGCCGACTAGCTTGCCATCCTCCGTAATCGGCACGCCGGAAATCCGGAATTTCCCCATGAGCTCGTCCGCGTCAGCCAGGGTATGCTCCGGGGAAAGCGAGAAAGGATCCGTGATGACGCCGTTCTCCGAACGCTTTACCTTGTCCACTTCCTCAGCTTGCTGCTCGATTGACATGTTCTTGTGGATGATGCCGATCCCGCCCTGCCGCGCCATGGCGATCGCCATCCGGTGCTCGGTGACGGTGTCCATGCTCGCGCTCATCATGGGGATGTTCAGCCGGATCGCCTTGGTCAGGCTGGTGCTTAAGTCAACCATGTCCGGGGTGACTTCCGAATAAGACGGAACCAGCAGCACGTCGTCAAACGTGATTCCCTTGCCGATAATTTTACCCATCGTATGCCTCTCTTTCTTAGCCCGCGCCGTGAGTTTCCCCACTGCCCGGCACGGCCAGCCATTTTTTCGATTCTACCAAATTAGGGATTGCGTGTCAATCATTTCCACGAGCGGCTTTGGATCATGGCGGTAAGGGGTGCAAGGTTTTCATATGATTCTTGTTAGTTTCAGATATCTATGGTAAGATGAATGCGAAAATAAGTCCGTAAGT
>CAZOLD010000239.1:0-2326 GCA_964580595.1 uncultured Eubacterium sp. | reverse complement strand
AGCTGCGGGATAGCGGAGCCGAATAAGAAGGATAGCACGAGAAAATATTTCGTCATCCTCTCTGACTCCGTAATCTTCCGCAAAAACGGGGTAGTCAGGTACAGCCCCGCAATCATGAAGAGGTACCACATATGATTGTGCCCCGTCAGCAGCTGCCCAACCGCCTGCTTCCAATCGTAATGGTTCGCCACGCAGCTTGCGGCGGCATACGCCGCCGACCAGAACAGGAACGCGGTGACGATGCGCGGCAGGTTCTTCTTAAAGATGCGCCCCATGTCCCGGTTGCCCTCTAGGAACAAGGTGCCGCTGATCATGACGAAAACAGGCACCGACCAACGCACGGCGCTGTCTAAGACATTAAACACTTCCCACGCGAACGTGCCGTTCTGCGTGCGCCAATTCTGGGCGCTGATATGAAGCAGGATGACGGCGGCAGCGGCAAGAGCCCGCAGCACGTCAAGGTACTCCCTCCTCCCGCCGACATCCTTCCCGCCCGCGCCATCCATGCCTTCTCACCTTTCCTTCCATCCGCGCCCGCATCCATCTCCCGCATAGGCGCGACGGCACCCAAAAAGAGGCGCGCCATGCCTCCCTCCAGGCTCCCCTAGCAATCCCCTTCCTCGATCAGCTTGTCCGACTTGAGGATGTGGTTGGACAGCCACCCGTAGAGGAATTCCATCAGCTCTTCTAAGTACTCCTGCTGGTGCTGCTCCACCTGCGTGAAATCAATCTCCTCTAATTTGGACGCGAAGGCCTGATGCGCCATCTTCTGCGCCGGGAGGCCCGCATACCCGATATGCTCCATGTATTCCTCCTCGTCGCGGAAATGCTCCTGCGTATATTCCTTCAGCCTCCGTATCACATCCACGATCCGGTCAAATTTGTCATGCGAGAGGTCCTCCTTGACCAGGCTGTTGGCTTCCCTGACGATCTCGAAAAGCGTCTCATGCTCCCTGTCAATCAATTCGATGCCGGTCCTGTACTCGTCCGTGAAGACGCAGGGGTCTTCCATCTTGCGCCACTCCTCGATCGGCGGCATCTTCCCGATCATGATGTCGCTGCTTAGGATATGGCTGTACAGCCAGCGCACCAGGAAACGGAGCAGGTTGTCCAGCGCCTCATGCTGGTCCTCAAGCTCCTCGACGTTACAGAAATCCATCCGGTACATCTTCTCCCTAAAGTACATATGCTCCTTTTTCTGGACTTCCAGCTCCGGGTCGTTGATTGCCGCCATGTAGGCTTCCTCGTTCGCGAAATGCATGACGGCGTAATCCCCCAGCTCCCTTAAAACGCCGCGCAGCTGGTTATATTTGTCCAGCAGCATCTCGTCCCGGAGCAGCGCCTCCGTCCGGTTAATCAGGTCAAACAGCCTCCTATGCTCCTCGTCAATCTGCTCAATCCCCGTCAAGCACTCATCGGTAAATTGGTACATCCCACCTTCTCCTTCCTATGCGCCCTCTACGCGAAACACAATCTTCTTCGCGAGCGCGTCCGCCGAGGCCCCGTCCACAAGATAAGCGACAAGGCGCAGGGAAAACGGGATCGCCGTCCCCATGCCGCGGCTGGTGATCACGTTCCCATCCTCCGCGACCTCGTCATAAGTCACGCTCGCGCCCTCTAGCTTCTCCTCGAAACCCGGGTAGCAAGCCGCCGTCTTCCCCCGCAGGATGCCTTCCCTGCCCAGGACGCTCGGCGCGGCGCAAATGGCCGCCACAAGCTTCCCTTCCTCCGCGAAAGCGCGCGCGGTCCGGCATACGCCCTCATGCTTCCCTAAATTCTCCGTCCCCACGAGGCCTCCCGGCAGGACCACGCCGTCTAAGCCGGAGAAATCCACGTCCTCATACAAGGCGTCCGCGAAAACGCGGATCCCGTGCGACCCCAAAATCTCCTCTTTCCCCATGATGGAAATGGTCACCGCCTCTATCCCGGCACGGCGCAGGACATCCACGACCGTCAAGCCCTCGACCTCCTCAAACCCATCCGCCAGAAAAATCCCTATCTTCTTCATCTCATGCCTACCTCCATTTCATTCCGCCGTGCAACATCTCGCCGCGCTCCCCGCCACGGGATCGCCGCGCTGATGTCCCGCGCCGGGGAACGCGCCGCGTCCCCGTAAGAAAAACAAGCCACACACGGACGTCTGTCAATGTCTGGCTTGCGCAAGTAACCCCCATGCCCCGCATGCGGGGCGCTACCATGGATGAAAGCCCTCGGATTGCTCCGCTGCTTCGCAGCTCCCGCAATCCTACCCCGTATTCGCAATCCGGGCTGTCGCCCTACTTGCTCATACGGGTTAGCGTCGCTAATGTTCATGCGGATTGGCCTG
>CAZOLD010000238.1:0-2336 GCA_964580595.1 uncultured Eubacterium sp. | reverse complement strand
GGGGCCTTCGAGAAAGCGATCATCAGCGCCTCGGTCTGCGCGACCTGCCGATCCACGAGTTCCGATCTCGCGTTCAGGGATGTCTTCATGTTCGAAATCGCGGTGTCCCTCATGGCGACTGTCAGGTTCCGGCTGGACAACACGAACAGAAGGGCGATGCACACGGCCGAGATGAGGGAAACCGCCGCGGTGATGATGGTGCTCATTTTCCGATTTTTCATAAATTTCCTCCTTATGCAAAACGTCGCGCGTGTGTTTTTTTAATAAAAGATACTATAGCACAGATTTTGGGAAAAAGAAAGAAGAAATCGCTTGCGGATTTGCTTTTTGCGGGTTTGACTTTTCCCGCGAAAATTGTTAGAATAGGAAAAATGTGTTTCCGTCCCCAGTTGGGGAGACGCGCGGGGTTGCCGCGGATCACAAGGGACGGATGCCGGGGGCGCGAGGAGGTTTGGCTTATGCGGTACATGCCTATGACGAGGGTGGAAAAGGGAATGATGCTTGGGCAGGATATCTACAACGGGAAGGGAGAGATGATTTTCCCGAAGCACCAGCGCCTGAGCAATGAGCAGCTGGGGGAGCTGCTAAGGCTTGGCTTCCCGGGAATCTACATCGAGGATGAGTTCACGGAGGATATCCGAATCCCGATGGTCATCCAGCCCGAGCTGCGGGGCAAGGCCCTTGAGATGGTGCACGGGCTGTTCCAGGACAGCAAGAACATCCCGATGGAGCAGCACAACCTGCAGGCGGTCGTGATGGGCGTGATTGACGAGGTGCTCTCGGACAAGACCGTCATGTACAATATGCTAGACATCAAGACTTACGACGACTATACCTACTTCCATTCCGTGAACGTGGCCGTGCTCTCGGCCATGATAGGGGCGGCATGCAGCATGAGCAGGGAGGAGCTTACGTCCCTGACGCTGGCGGGCCTGCTGCACGACGTCGGGAAGCGGTTCGTGGACTCGGACGTGCTGAACGCGAGGCGGGCGCTGACGGAGGAGGAGCGCGTTTTGGTGGTGCAGCACCCGAAGCTCGGGTATGAGTTCCTGAAGTCCAACTTTGACTTTGAGCCGGAAGTGTACGAGGCCGTGTTAGAGCACCATGAGTGGTACAACGGGGGCGGGTACCCCATGCGCAGGTCCGGCCCGGACATCCCGATTTACGCCCGGATCATCAAGCTGGCGGACACCTACGACGCGCTGACGTCGCGCCTGCCGTACCATGAGCCGATTTCCCCTTCCGAGGCGGTCGAGTACGTGATGGCGAACGCGGGCGCCGAGTTTGACCCGGAGCTTGTGGACATTTTCCTGAACAAGATATCGGTATATCCTGTGGGTTCCGAGGTGAGCCTCTCGGACGGGCGGACGGCCATCGTGCTTGAGAACCACCGGGACTACATGCTGCGGCCGACGATCAAGGCGGTGCCGGACGGCGAGATCATTGATTTGAAGTCAGATAGGGAGGCGCGCAACATCACGATCCTGGGCTCGGTCGTTTAAGCCGCCTGGCGGAAAGGACAATAGGTTCCAACATGGCAGCACAGAAAGAAACCACGGACGTGTTACTGGCGGAGTGTTTCAAGGAGCTCGCGTGCCGGCAGCCCATAGAGAAGATCACGATTAAGTCCATCACGGACAAGGCGGGCGTGATACGCCCCACGTTCTACAACCATTTCCGGGACAAGTATGAGCTTCTGGAGTGGATCGTGCGCGTGCAGGTCATCGAGCCCACGAAGCCCTTGATTTTCGGCGGGATGGTGGACGAGGCACTCACCTTGATTTTCAAGGCGGTCAAGAAGGATCGCGGGTTTTACGAGATGGCGGTCCGGCTGGAGGGGCAGAATTCGTTTGAGGACATCGTGAAGAAATGTGTCTCGGAGCTCCTGCTAGAGCTGATCGCCAGCAAGAGCCAAAACCGGAAGAAAGCGAACCCATGGCTGACGCCGGAGCATATCGCGCAATATTACGCGCAGTCCATGTGTTTCGTCGTGACGAACTGGATCAAGGGCGGGATGACCGTAGAGCCGGAGGAGATGAAGGACATTTACAATTACCTGATCACGCATTCCATGAGCCAGGTGCTAGAGGAGCTGTGAGCGGCGCGCAAGCGGTTACAATCAAAAAGAAATGTATAAGGGAAATATACAAAGCGAAAAGATTGAATCTTTATTCAATCTTTTTTCAACGTTATAATGGTTTGTCGGGAGCGGGGGCATGGAAAGCCGGGGTATGGCGGACATGGAGAGTAACTCCCATGCTCCGCAAAACGGGGCGCTACCGGCGCCACCATGGATGAAAGCCCACGGATTGCTCCGCTGCGATGCAGCTCCCGCA
>CAZOLD010000237.1:0-2339 GCA_964580595.1 uncultured Eubacterium sp. | reverse complement strand
GGAGGGCGACCAGGATCTGTCCACGACGGCCGCGGTCGAGAGCTTCACGGGGGAGTATGACGAGGTCTCGAACAAGTTCACCCTGCGCTATGAGCTCTCCGGAGAGGTCTCTTACGTGAAGATTTACATGAACGGCCAGCCGCTGGAGGAGAAATACGACAAAGACGCCTCTTCCTATGAGTATGAGCCGGAAGACCCGGAGGGCAAGACCTTCGAGTTTTACATCGTCCCGTGCGAGGTGGATGGGGAGGAAAAGGAGATTAAGGGGGAGCCTTCCGTGACATGGGAATATCACGTTCCCGTCAAGGATGCCGTGCTGAAGGACAAGGGCGTCAGCGCGAGCTATGATTTGGCTCAGAAGCGCCTGACGGTCGAGTGGGAGGGCACGGGCGTGGCCTGCGTGGACATCTATGAGGTCGCCAGCGGGCAGGAGACGCTCCTCGCGGAGAAAGTGACGGGGAATTCCTGTTCCCTGGATATCAAGTACGCGGCGCTCAGCAGGCATGTCTACAAGGTGTACCCCTATAATAGGGCGATGGTGCCCGGCGAGCCGCAGCTGACGGCGGAGCTTTTGGTGGAAGACGAAGTGGCCACGGTGACGAGCCTTTCGGCCGCTTATGACCCGAAGGCGGAGCAGGTCGACATCGCGTGGGAAGGCGTCAATATCGATTATGCCGAGGTTTCCATCAATGACAATACCGTGGCGGAACGCTACAGGATGGAGCCGGATTCCACGGAGGACGACCCGGTGCTGCAAGGCGAGATGCATTTGGATTTTGTCCCGCAGGCGGGCGTCACCTATACGGTTACGATCGAGCCGTACCGGATCAACGCGATTACCGGCGCGGCGGTCGCGGGCGAGTCGAGGAAAGAGGACATTTGCGTCGGCAGTTTTGAGACGCCGGACATCGAGGAATTGCGCTTAGGGCTCCAGGAGACCGTGGGATACGGGAAGGACGCGTCCAAGAATTACACCGGATTTTCCAAGCCCGCCGTGAAGCTGTCCTGGATCGCGCCGGATAGCGTGATTGCCTATTATGAGGTTTACCGCGCGTTCTCGAACCGGAGCAGCGCGTACCAATGCGTCGGGACGGTGATGGCCGAAAAGGCGGGGGTGGTTTCCTTCACGGACGAGGACGCCGCCATCGGCAGGAATTACTACAGGCTGCGCCGCGTGCAGAAGCCGGACGAGTATTGCGACCAGGAGGTTTTCACGTCGCTTTCGGACGAGGCGGCCAACCTTTACATCGAGCTTCCGGCACCGAAGGTTTCGGCACGGCTTTCGGGGGACGGCAGCGTGGTCCTTACGATGATGGCGGGCAAGGAGATCGTGTCCGGCTATGCCATTTACAAGAAAGCTCCGGGCGGTTCCTACGGGCTGGTGGCGGAGGTCACGGACGATTCCTATACGGACGACGCGGTTGACTTCGGCAAGAAGTACTCCTACCGGGTGAAGTCGTTCTATTATGACACGAAAACGAGGAAAAAATATTACAGCAATTACAAATCCGTCGCGGTGAGGGCGACGGTCGGGAGCTTTGCCGTGCACGCGAAGCAGGTTTCAAAAAACAAGGCAAGGGTTACCTGGAACGCCGCGGCAAACGCGGATTGGTATGAGGTCTATTATAAGACGTCGGAGGTCGGCGACTCCTACAAGATGCTGGAGGCGACGAAGAGCAAAAAAAAGAGGCTGGACGTGCCCGTGAGCGCGGGCAAGACGTACAGCTTCATGATCAAGGCCTATAAGCACACGAAGCGGGGCAAGTCTTATTTCACGGACGCGGAGACGCAGCTCCATGTCGGCTTCCATGCCCCAGACGGCCTTACCGTGGCGTCCACGAAATTTTCCTTGGACAAGAAGAAGAACATCCTGACGAGGACGGACAAGCTCAAGTGGGAGCGGGTATATGGCGCGAAGGGATATTATGTGGAAGTGTATGACAGTGCGAGGAAGCAGTTCCTGCGTTTGAAGACCTTATCCGGCATGAAGCGCACGAGCTGCGCCGTCACGAACGTGCTTCCCTCCAAGGCCGGGACGATGCTTTACCGCGTCCGTGCCTACGCGCAGGGCAAGACGGCAATCGGCGACTCCTTGTCCGTGCCGATGCAGCTGGGCGCGCCGGAAACGGTGAAGGCCTCCAAGAAGACGGCCGGCGCGAAGGTTTCCTGGAAGAAGGTCGAAGGCGCGGAAACATACCGGATATACCGCTCCAATGGGCGCAACAAGGTATTGGTGGCGACGACCGCAAGCCTTTCCTACCTAGACAAGGGGCTGAGCACGGGCGTTACCTATCGGTATTATGTCCAGGCAAACAGCGGGAGGTTTGGCGCCGGGGAGC
>CAZOLD010000236.1:0-2347 GCA_964580595.1 uncultured Eubacterium sp. | reverse complement strand
CGGGGGAACGGCAGCGGGACGCGCCGGGATTAGGAGGAAAGCAGATGCTTCGTTTGGGAGAGAAACAGACGCTTGTCGTCGTGAAGGAAGTGGATTTTGGCGTATATTTGGGGGAAAGGAAAGGGGACGCGGAATCCGGGTCGGACGGCCCGGGTCGCCGCCCGGGGCAGCCAGATCCCGCGCATGGCGGATTTAGCCGCCGCCCCGGATATCATGACAGGGCGGGAGGCCGCGGCCCCCGCGGGGGCAGGGAACAGGATCAGGTGCTGCTCCCGCTCCGGCAGGTCCCGGAAGGGACGCGCCTGGGGGATGAGATCGAGGTCTTCCTTTACAAGGATTCCAAGGACCGCCTGATTGCCACGACGCAGGAGCCGAAGCTCGTGATCGGGGAACCCCGCGTCCTCCGGGTCATTTCCGTCCAGGCGATCGGGGCCTTCCTGGATTGGGGGCTGGAGAAGGATCTGTTCCTCCCGTACAAGGAGCAGCTGGCGCAGGTCAAGGAGGGGGACGAGGTCTTGGTGAGGCTTTATATCGACAAGAGTCGCAGGCTGTGCGCCAGCATGAGGGAGCTTTACGAATGCCTGCGCCAGGATTCCCCCTACCGCGAGGGAGACATGGTGAAGGGGCGCGTCTATGAATTCAGCGGCAATTTCGGGACATTCGTGGCGGTGGACGATTGTTATTCCGCCATGATCCCGCGTCATGAGGATTGCAGCTCTCTGCATATCGGGTCAATCGTGGAGGCGCGCGTCACCGGGGTGAAGCCGGACGGGAAGCTGGATTTGACGCTGCGGGAGAAAGCCTATATTCAGATGGGCCGGGACGCGGAGCAGGTCTGGGAATTGCTGGAGGAATACGGGGGCGTCCTGCCGTTTACCGACAAGGCTTCGCCGGAAACCATCATGAGCGAGGCAAGGATGAGCAAGGGCGCGTTCAAGCGCGCGGTAGGGCATTTGTACAAAGAGCGGAAAATCGAGATTACGGATAGGGAAATCCGGATAATCTAAGGGGAGGGAAAGGCGTGTCGGAAAATAAAAGCGTGAATTGGCTGTATTTCGCGGTGGTGGGGATTTACTTGGCCTTGAACCTTGGGCTGGGCGTGCTCTCCCTGTTTTTCCCCGCCGTCGCTGACATGCCCGCCTTCCTGTCCGTCCTCCTGCCGCAGCTGGCGGTGCTCCTGCCGTGCCTGTGGTATTGCGGGCGCAAGGGCGTTCCCATCCGGGCATGGCTGCCGTTCCGGAAGATCAATTTCCCCACAGCCGTGCTGGTCGTCGTATGCACTTACCTGATGTACCCGCTCATGATCGTGCTGAACGCCCTTTCCATGCTGTTTACCAACACGGGGACGACGGCGGTCGCGGGCCTGCTGGAAGGGCAGAACCTGCTCTTCGGCGTCGTGTTCGTCGCGATGCTGCCGGCCTTCGTGGAGGAATTCATGTTTCGCGGGATCCTGTTCCGGACCTACCGCAGGAGCAGGCTGCTTCCCGCCATTTTCCTCAGCGCGTTCCTTTTCGGATGCATGCACATGAACCTGAACCAATTCGTGTACGCGTTCGCGCTCGGGATTTACCTGGCTTTCCTGGTGGAAGCGACGGGCAGCCTGCTTAGCTCCATGCTGGCGCATTTTACCTTGAACGTGACGGGCGTGGCGGTAAGCGCGCTCCTCCCCTACCTCTACGGGGAGGACGCGCTCTCGCAGGCGCCGGATATCTATGAGGGAGGCCTCGCGTCCAGCATGGGGAGCGGGGAGCTGTTCCTTTTCCTGGGAGGGATCATGATCTGGGGCGTGGTCGCGATCGGGACGACGGCGGGCGCGGTTGGCGTCTACATCGCCATCTGCAAGATAAACAAGCGGTGGGATTCCCTAAAATACGCGTTTCGCGCGGGGACGGGGGAGCGCATGGTCACCGCCCCGCTCGTGATTGCCGTGCTGCTCACCTTCGCCATGATGGGGCTTCGTATTTTCCTGGAGGCCGTGGGCGGCTAAGGGCGTCGAGAGGGCCCTTCCCGCCGGCGCCGCGGGGATGCAAGCCGCATACATTCAGCCAGCGCCGCGAAAGAAGATGCAAGCTACGTGGGAAGCCGTGCACAGCTGGTGCCACTGATGTCGCGAAGAGGGATGTAGGCTCATGGGAAGCCATGCAACATCCGACGGATTTCGTAAAGGGGGAAGCAAGCCGCGCGGGAAGGCGTTCAGCCGCCGGCGCCGCAAGAGGGATGCGGGCTCATGGGAAGCCGCGCAATATCAGCGGGTTTCGCGAAGTGGGAAGCAAGCCGCGCGGGAAGCCGCTCAGCCGCCGGCGTAGTGGGAAGGCGGGGTTTCCCAAGGCAGGAAGAAGGGCCGCGG
>CAZOLD010000235.1:0-2379 GCA_964580595.1 uncultured Eubacterium sp. | reverse complement strand
CGGGCAGGTATGCCCCGAACGCGGACGGGATCGCGTAACGCTCCGCTAAGTCCCCCGCCTCCGCGAAGAGCAGCCCGTCCTCCTCCCCGGCCGGCTCGCCAACCCGGATGGCGTACCCTACCATATGCCATTCCACGTGGGAGAAGACATGCTTTGCCGGGCTTAAGGGGAGGATGCGCACGGGGGAGAGAGCGCGCGCCTTCGCCCAGCGCAGTGCCTCTTCCTCCGTAAGGCGCCCTTCCTCGTTCGGGAGCTCGTACATCCCCGCCAGGAGGCCGCGCGGTCCGCGCTTGCGAAGCGCGATGCGCTCCCCGTCCCATATCACGAAAACCGTCCTTTGCTCAATTTTCCGGGGCCGCGCCTTCCCCTTCACCGGGATCTCGCGCCATGTCCCCTGCCTGCGCGCCACGCACTCCGCCTCCCAGGGGCAGGAACCGCACAGCGGCTCCCCGTGCGGCAGGCAGGCCACCGCGCCAAGCTCCATCAAGGCCTGGTTGAACGCGCCCGGGGCATCTTTTGGCATGGCCTCCATCACCGCCCGCTCCGCTTCCCGCCGAAACGGCTGCTTCCCGACATCCGCCCGGTCGCCGGAAACCCTCGACAGCACGCGCAGCACGTTCCCGTCCACGGCCGGGGCGGGGATCCCGAACGCGATGGACGCCACCGCGCCCGCCGTGTACCGGCCGATGCCCTTAAGCCCTAACAGCTTCCCGTAATCCGCGGGGATCTCGCCGCCATGCCTCTCCACGATGGCCACCGCGGCCTCCCGCAAGTTCCTCGCGCGGCTGTAGTACCCCAGCCCTTCCCAGAGCTTCAGCAGCCGGCCCTCCTCGCAGGCGGCCAAATCCCGCACCGAGGGGAGCGCGGCCATGAACCTCTCACAATACCGCTTCACCGCCTCCGCCCGCGTCTGCTGCAGCATGACCTCCGATACCCACACGCGGTACGGGGTCACGTCCTCCCGCCACGGCAGCGGCCTGGCGTTTTCCGAAAACCACGAGAGCAAGGGCTCCGCCAGCCCCTCCAGGGAAAATCCTTCCAAACCCATTTATCTCTTCCTGACAATCCGGAACGTCCGCTTAATCGTGCCGGTATATTTCCCTTTCCCCGTGATGACGACCGTCGCGGTCCCCACTTTCCTGTTGTTCTTGTAGGAAAGGACGTAATCCCGCCCCTTCACCAGCCTCTTCCCGTTAAGGACCACCTTCGGGTTCTGCTTCTGCGCCCTGCCGTTGTACACTTTCTTCTTGATGTTCGACACCTTCGCCTTCCGGATGCTAGAGCTCCCGACATTAACCAGGAAGGTCGTCTTCTTCCCCTGGAAATTCACCTTGACCTTCTGCAAGCCCACCGCGTTCTTCCGGTAGCGCGAGCACATCTGCGAAGTCAGGGGCAGGTACCCCTCCCCATGCTCACACTTCACCACGAGGACGCGGTCCAAATCCTCAATCGTCGCCCCCCGTTTGCAGGAGACGGGCACGTTTCCCTTCTTCACGGAAATGGACTGGGGCCTGCACGTGCCCCCGAAAACCTGCGTCCAATAATAATTATACTCCGCCGCGCCGTTGTAGCAATACCCGACACCCACGTGCGTATAATTAGCTCCCAAAATATTGGCGCAATGCCCGGGGCTCCTCATCCACCCGGCCATGACCGTCTGCGGCGACACGTACCCGGCCGCGATATTTTCCGCCATCGCGTCATACCATGTGGCGCCGACCTCGCCCAAGACCGTGAAGCAGTCCGAGCCGTCCGGCCTCGTGTGGCTGAATTTGCGGCAGATCTCCTCCACGCGCACATGCGCCGCATCCTGCAATTCCTCCGTCATGCTAAGCGGGGCCAGGCCCACCCTCATGCGCTCCTGGTTCACGATCTTTAAGACCTCCCACTCCCCCTCCTTGCTGATGGAGCTCACCGGGGACTTCGCCTCCGCGATGCCAGGCGTCACGGCGGAAGCCGCCAGCGCGCAAACTAGGGCGAGCCCCACGGCCCTTTTCCCGAATCCAATCCTCATGATGCATTCCTCCCTCCCAATAAAACCCAAAGACAAAGGGTATTCTATACCATTTGGGAAGATTTTTCAATGGGATTCCCAGGCATCGTATGTGTCAAGTAATCGTTGGCGCTTTTCCGATTAGAGTCCAGCTCATTCAACATATTCCGCCGCCGTGCGGATGTCTTCGAGGATCTCCTCCTTCCATTTGAGATCCTCAACTTTCCGCACACGTCTTTGCAGGCATTCCAGGAATTCTTTGCTACGGCTCCTGTCCATGATGTCTTCAAAGACTTCACCAAGCCAGTACAGTTCCACGTCCGTACATTCTTTGTAGTGGTCAAGCTTTTTTGTAACATTTGTGGCTAAATTTTTATTGGATTGTT
>CAZOLD010000234.1:0-2418 GCA_964580595.1 uncultured Eubacterium sp. | reverse complement strand
CATTGCGACTGGGCTTTCAGAGTACATATTACCATTAAATTACAAAAAGGGCTAGGGTTTTATGGAATAATTACATTTCTTTAACGAAAAATTCACATTATAGTAGGGATCGCCCTCCTTAAGCACGTCGGCCCACCTGTCGCGGAAGAACTCAATCTCGTCCCCGAACCGCCGCACCTTCTCTTTCGTGTCCTCGCTCCCGCGCGTCTTGGACTCGTAATGGTAGGCCTCCACGAAAGGGTCATAAACGACCAGGTACCCCTTGCGCCCCACGCGCAGGCAGAAATCCACGTCGTTGAACGCGACGGCCAGCCCCTCGTCTAAGCCTCCCACGGCATGGAACGCCTCCGCCGAGACCATCATGCAGGCCGCCGTCACGGCGCTGTAATTGAGCTGCAGGGCGGCCTTGTGGTAATACCCCTCCTGGCCGCGCCGGAGCCCCGGAAACATATTCGCGGCAATCCCGTCAATCCCCACCACGATCCCGGCATGCTGCACCGTGTCGTTCGGGTAATAGAGGCGCGCCCCCACGATCCCGACCTCCGGCCTCTGGCAGCAGCCCAGCATCTCCTCCATCCAGCCCTCCGTGATGATCTCGATGTCGTTATTTAGCAGGATTAAGTAATCGCCCGACGCGTAACCCGCGCCGAAATTATTGATCGCGGAATAATTGAACCCGCCTTCCCAGACGACGACCCTGACGCGCTGGCCCGACGGGAGGGTCCCCTCGCCGTACAGGCCGCGCGCGGAACGCCCCCCGCCACCCGGCGCGGACGCGCCCAAAAGCTCGTCATAGTAAGCGAACGTCGCGTCCTCGCGGCTGTTGTTCTCGATGATGATGATCTCGTAATTCCGGTAAGAGGATGCCAGGATGGACGCGACGCACCGGCGCAGCGTCCCCGCCTCGTCCTTGTTCGGGATCAGGATCGAGACGAATGGCTCGCCTTGCACGGCATACCTGACCCTGTAGAACCCCAGGGGCGGGAGCATCTCGACCTCGCCCGTCTGCCCCTTGCGCCTCAAATGCTCCTCTATCGCGCGCTTCCCGGATTCGTACGCGTACATCTTGCTGAACGGGTTGTCCGCCGTGGAGCCGCCGTGCACCCGCCAATGGTAGAGGATCTTCGGCACGTGCCCCGTCCTGGCCGCCACTTCCGTACAGCGCAGGATGAAATCATAATCCTGCGCACCGTCGAAGCCTTCCCGGAAGCCGCCCGTCTCCTCCCATACCCTGCGGCTCACGCAGAAAAAATGCGTGATGTAATTGTTGGAGCGCAGCAAATCCGGGCTGAATTCCGGCTTGAAATGCGGATTTTGGTACCGTAAGCCCTGCCGCGTCTCCTCCGCCTGATCCTCATCCGAATAGACCGCCTCCACGCCGGGATCCCGGCTGATCAGCGCGGCCACCTCGAACAGGGCGTCCGGGGTGAGCAGGTCGTCATGGTCCAAGAAGCCAATCCAGTCGCCCTCCGCCATGCTAGCCCCCTCGTTCGTGTTCCCCGCGATCCCGTAATTTTGCCCCAAATGCCGGTACAGGATCCTGGTCTCCCCGTATTGCGCGCAATAGGAAGAGACCACGCCCCCAAGCTCCCCGGACGGCGAGGCGTCCGCCAGGCACAGCTGCCACATGCCGTATGACTGCGCCCTGACCGAGTCCATCATTTCCCGGAGGTAATTTTCCGGCGTCTGAAAGCAGGGCACCACGATGCAAAACTGTGGCCTTACCGCAAGCTCCCCGGCACGCCGCGCCTGGCGCGACAGCTCGGCGCGGTCCGGCGTGTGCCTCTCCAGCCACGGGCCGTAAGGCACGTCCTCCGGCTCCATCTTGTCGCGGAGGCGGTGGAGGAAAGCCTTCGGGCCGTAGCGCTTGAGGTATCTGATTCCTTTTCCAATCCGGTATGGCGTGATTTTCATCTGATTCGGCACCTTGATTATTTTTTCGCCGCCTTGATATTGGAAAAAGCGGAATATGTCCTCTTTTTCCCTATCTTGGCATAGGTCCGCACCTTATAATAGTAGTCCTTCCCGGGCTTTACGGAGGTATCCGTCCAGGACACCGCGTCGTTCCGGCCAAAAGACTTTACCTTCTTGTATTTCCCATTCTTTTTCTCCGCGCGATAGACGAGGTACCCCGTCGCCTTCCTGTCGCGTTTCCAGCTCAGGGCCACTTTCTTCTTCCCCGTGCGCTTTGCCTTGTTCAGCTTCGCGGCGGCAACCTTATCCTCTACCTTGCGCTCCTTCGTATATTCCGAATAATATGTCTGGCCCGATATCTTCCGGTAGCTGCGGATCCTGTATGTGTACTTATGCCCCGGCCTCACCGCCTCGTCCACGTATTCAGTAACCGTATTGTCCTTAATGGTCGCGACGCAATTATACTTCCCCTTGTCCGCCTTGCGGTAAACCTTGTACCCGTCC
>CAZOLD010000233.1:0-2455 GCA_964580595.1 uncultured Eubacterium sp. | reverse complement strand
ATGGGGGATTCCCCTAGTCAAAAAGCAGGCAATTGATACCAGCAACATCTCGCTGATTGCTTGCTCGGATACCCGCAGGAATGATGTGGAGGATAACACGCGCAGGGGCGTTCACTTCTTTGTAGACGATTATCGTTTCTCAGACATCTATGACCATCCGGAAAGAACACTGGAAAAATTCTCGCAATATCGTTTCCTTCTTACCCCAGATTTTTCCATATATGCCGACATGCCACGGTGGCGCCAGATAGAAAGCGTGGCGAAGAATCGGTGGGTAGGCGCTCTTTGGCAGGAACATAAACGTTCTGTCATACCAACCATCAGCTGGGGCACGTCGGGCAGCTTTGATTTCTGTTTCGATGGCGTGGAAAAATACAGCATCGTGGCGGTCGGCATGATTGGGTGCAAAAAAGAGCGATTGAATTTCCTGCGCGGTTATAACGCCATGATGGAGCGCATCGAGCCTGAGGCTGTGATTTGTTTCGGAGACCCGTTTCCTGGAATGGAGGGAAACATCATCCCCGTTGACTACCGCTCTTCTAGAAAGGCGGTGCGCTGATATGCTGATATGGGAGGAAGAATACGAGGCCATTTTTTGAAAGTCAACCATGAACAGCTTTCCACCTTGTGAGATCACGATGTGCCGGTTAAAAAATGATTCATCGAATTGATCAGCCCAGGGGCAAAACGGCAAGGGGCCAATCTCACATGGCTAGGTTCACGAGGAGCCCGGCCGCCAGCGAGAAAGCCGCCACGAACGCGAGGTAGAGCAGAAAGCGCCTAATCCCGAGCACGATCTTCAGCGCCCCGAGGTTGGTGATCTTGGTGGACGGGCCCGTGATCATGAAGGCCGTCGCGCTTCCCATGCTCATGCCGTCGGAGAGCCACTGGATGAGCAGCGGGATCGTGCCGCCGCCGCACGCATAGAGGGGCACGCCGATGGTCGCCGCCATCAGCACCCCGAAGCCCTCGCCTTCTTTCCCGAACAGCCCGCTGACGGCATCGGCGGGGACATACCGCTGGAAGAGCGCGGAGAGCGCGACGCCAAGCAGGAACCAGCCGCCGGTCGCCTTGAGGTTCCTGCCGATGTTCTTCAAAAGGCGCATGGGCAGGCTCGGGTCGGTGTCACGGCTTTCCGGCTCCTCAAATCCTGAGAAATTAAAAAAGGGCTTGCCCTTGTAGAACCACTTTACCAGAAGCCCCGCGGCGATCCCGCAGGCAAGGCAGGAGGCGACGCGAATCGCAAGCGCCTCCGCGCCGAGCGCGGAACTGTAAATGATAAGCTGCGGGTTGAGGAGGATCGAGCTCATCATGAACGCCGCGAGCCAGTCGTCCTTCATGCCGCTCTTGGAAAAAGACGCCGCGAGGGGGATCGTCCCGTACATGCACAGCGGGGAGGCGATGCCGAGGATGCTCGCGATGGGGATCCCGAGGAAACCAAGCTTCTTTCCCTGGAGCGAGCGGAACGCGCCATGTATCCTGTCCTTGAAAAAGACGGAAACCACCGAGCCAAGCACGATGCCGAGCGCGAAATAGGGCAGGATCTGCCGCAGCTGCAGGTCAAAGTAGTACCAGAGGTACACTGCCTCGCGCCTTATGACGTCAATCATCGATATTCTCCAAAACATACTCCCGGCTGCCGAGCCCGATTTCCTCCGCGTGTTCCAGCGTATGGAGGCCGCCTCGCGACTCGATGCGCTCCACGAGCGAGGCCCCGTCGCCGTCCTTCTGCGCGTAGATCAAGTCGACGCAGGCCTGGTCCAGCGCGACAGGGTCGGTCGAGGCCAAAATCCCGATGTCATGGATATCCGGCTCGGCGGGGTTGCCGTCGCAGTCGCAGTCGACGGACAGGCGGTTCATCACGTTGACATAGGCGATCCGCTCCCCGCCGCCGAGGTAGTCGGAGACGGATTTTCCCGCTTCCGCCATGGCCTCCAGGAAGGCGTCCTGCTCCCCGCCCCAGGTGTCCGTCTTGCTGGTCCCGCCGCTGTGTATCCAGCTCTTCCCCTCGCTTGAGGCAAGCCCGATGGAGATATTCTTGATCGCCCCGCCGAAGCCCGCCATGGAATGGCCTTTGAAATGCGACAGCACGAGATAGGAGCCATAGTCGGGGAACGCCGCGCCGACATAGTTTTCCGTAAGCACGCTTCCGCCCTCGACGGGAAGCGTCATGGATCCGTCCTCGTCCAGGATCCGGAAGCCCGCGATGTCCGTAAACCCGTGGTCCTTTGCCACTTGGTAGTGCATCGCGGTTTCCGCGCGGGAGCCGCCGTATGCCGTATTGCACTCCACGATGGTCCCGTTCACGGCCGCGACGACGCCTTGGATCAGTTCCGGGCGCAGGTAATTGCTTGCCGGTGGCTCCCCCGTGGAGAGCTTTACCGCGACGTCCCCCTGCGGCTTCCAGCCAAGCGCTTCGTACGCCCTCACCATGCCCTCGGCGCTGATGTCCGAG
>CAZOLD010000232.1:0-2461 GCA_964580595.1 uncultured Eubacterium sp. | reverse complement strand
CTGTGCCGGCGTCACCCTCAATGCCTTCCAAATCCAGGCTTTCCCCTTGCGAATCTGGCGCGGCGCTCTCGTTTTCCCTACGTAACTCATCCTGGATGAGCTGCGCCTCCTCTTTCATGTCTGCCTCTAAGTCCCCGACGGCATCGCCCGCGCCGCTTTCGTCCGTCACGCCGCTACCATCGCCCGTGCCGCTGCCGTCCGTCAAGCCGCTTACGTCCGCCACGCCGCTTTCGTCGCCCGTGCCGCTGCCGTCTGTCACGCCGCTTCCGTCTGCCACGCCGCTTCCGTCCGTCACGCCGCTTCCGTCCGCCGCGCCGCTTTCGTCTACCGCGCCGCTTCCGTCCGTCACGCCGCTTTCGTCGCCCGCGCCGCTCTCATCGTCCGCGTCTCCCCATACCAGATAGCCTTCCGGAATCCAAATCCCCTCCCGGTCCTCCATCTGGCCCATGTCCATCTCGATAAAGAGATGCTGCCCCATCATGAGGCCGTCCGTGGTGTCCAAATCTATGTAAAATGGGTATTTCGTCGCCGTCTCCACTGGCGCATCCTCGACGTACATCCCGTTATTGTTCGCGCTTTCCTCATTTTGCGTATCTATCTTCGTGATCGTCCCTGTCCAAGTCTCGTCCTCATTGATCCGGGAACGCAAGATAACCGGCTCATCCTCGTAAATCGACTGGACGTTCATCTCGCTAATCGACCCTTTGACGCGATAATCCCCGACCGCGATGATTGTCATATAGGCGTTGGCGTTCCCCATGTCATCCATCCCGTCGTCCGTCCCGGAATCATTGATGGACTTCACCACGCCCGCGATCTCGCTCGCCACGACGGCGTTATCGACCTCCTCCTGCTTTTTCTCCATCTCTTTCTTCTTGCTCTCGATATTATACTCCGTCTGCTTGATCTCGTTCTCTTTCTCCTGGATTCCCGCCGTATACTCAAATTTCTCGTCCGCGGGGGCCGCGTCCCTCTCCTTCTTAAGCTGCTCAATCTGGGCGCGGTAGCTGCTGATCTCATTCTGCATCCCTTCCAAATCCAGCTCCCCTTGCGCGATTTCCCTCTTGATCTCTTCCACGTCATACTCAAACAGCGGCGCGCCTTCCTCGACCTCGTCCCCTTCCTTTACGAAAACTTCCTTCACTTCCTTTTCCGGATCCTTATTGGCCTCCCAAACCTCCTGGGGCTCCACGACGCCGGAATACCGGTCCGGGGTGTTAAGATCAAAGGAATTCAGGGACGCGACGGATTCCACATAGACCTTATCCGAGCTGCTCCCGATATTCCCATGTCCCCCAAAATAATACCATGCTCCTCCCGCGGCGGCAGCCGCGACCACGGCGACCGCCAGGAAGATTCCCACCTTCTTCATACTCATGACTCTCCTCCCGAAAGCATTTTAGGATTGCAACGGCCCGCGGCGGCGGGACATCCCCCCAATCTTTCTTCTTCTCACAGCGGATGCCGCTCCGTCAATTCCCTCACCGCTTCCCGCACCTCGTCAGACGCCTTCTCGCCTTCCTTTAACATCCTCGCGATGCATTCCGCCACTTTATCCATCTCCCCCTCGTTGAAGCCCCTTGACGTGATCGCGGGGGTGCCAAGCCGAATGCCGCTCGTCACGAACGGGGATTTCGGGTCATTCGGGATCGTGTTCTTGTTGCACGTGATATTCACGGAATCCAGCTGCTTCTCGACCGCCTTCCCCGTCAATCCAAACGTCGTCAAGTCCACGAGCATCAAATGGTTATCCGTCCCCCCGGAAACCAGTCTGACGCCCCGGCTCATGAGGCCGTTCGCCAGCGCCTGGGCATTCCTCACGATATTTTGCTGGTATGTCTTGAAGCTGTCGTCCAGCGCCTCCTTCAAGCAGACGGCCTTTGCCGCGATCACGTGCATCAGCGGGCCGCCCTGGATGCCCGGGAAAACCGCCTTGTTAAAGTTGAACTTTTCCGCCATTTCCTGGCTTGAGAGGATCATGCCTCCCCTGGGCCCGCGCAAGGTCTTATGCGTCGTCGTCGTCACGACATGGGCGTAGGGGATGGGGCTCGGATGCAGTCCTGCAGCGACCAGCCCCGCGATATGCGCCATGTCCACCATCAGGTACGCCCCCGACTCATCCGCGATTTCCCGGAATTTCTTGAAATCAATCGTCCTGGCGTACGCGCTCGCGCCCGCGATGATCATTTTCGGCTTGCACTCCAACGCGATCTCCCTGATCTTCCCGTAATCGAGGAAGCCGTCGTCATTGACGCCGTAAGGCACGATGTGAAAATAGGATCCCGAGAAATTCACCGGGCTCCCGTGCGTCAGGTGCCCGCCATGGTCTAAGTTCATCCCCATGACCGTATCGCCCGGCTTTAAGATCGCGAACTGGACCGCCATGTTCGCCTGCGCGCCGGAATGCGGCTGCACGTTCGCGTACTCGCACCCGAACAGCTCCTTCGCGCGCTCGATTGCC
>CAZOLD010000231.1:0-2481 GCA_964580595.1 uncultured Eubacterium sp. | reverse complement strand
TAGCTTTGCACGTCCTCCTTGAATTTCTCCCACTTATCCTCGTGTCTCACGAAATACCGGGGGCAATCCTTCCCCGTCACGTCATAGTGCCGTATCACGGAATCAACCTGGAGGTCAAATTTCCCGCACAGCCACGCGGTGAGCTCCACTAGCGAATCATAGGTCTCCCTCGTGAATTCGCCCGTCTCGTCCATATGGCAGCATTCGATGGACAAGGTGTCGGCATTCCGCTCGTTCGACGCGTAGGAAATCTCCGTGCTCGGGATGCACTGGATGATCTCCCCTTCCAGCCCGATGATGAAATGGCTGCTCGCTTTCGTCGCCCCGCTGTCCTTAAGCCCCTCGAAATAATTCCGGTTCTGCATCGCCGTCGTGCCGGGATTCGCGGTATAATGGATGACGATCCCTTTCACTTTCTTCAGAGCCGCCTGCGGCCGCGAGTTGGGGTTCGGCGTCAAGAGCTCGACCTGGAGGGTCGGAGCCTCCTCAATCACCTTCTGGTGGGTCGCCTCGCTTTCCTTCGCCTTTGGCCCGTACCCTCCCTGCTTCGCTAGCTGGGCAAGCTTCGATCCCGCGAATATGGCCAAGGCGATCCCTGCGACTACCGCCACGCAACGCATCAGCAGCCGGAGCGCGCGCTTTCTCTTGTCGCGCTGCCTCCGGCGCATCCGCGCCCGCCGCCTCTGTAATTTCCTTCTCTCCTCATTCGTCATCTGTGCTGCCTCGCGATAATTCCCGATTTGCCAGTTTTTTCGCTTTTTTTGTTTTTTCACTGGACTTTTCCGGAAAGATATGCTAGAATGTGTTTCGTTGACGCAGATATAGTATATCGGTAGTACATCAGCTTCCCAAGCTGAGGGGGTGGGTTCGACTCCCATTATCTGCTTGTAGGCAAGACCGCCGGATTAGCCGGCGGCCTTTTTATTGCTCTCATCTTCCTGCTAAACCCCCATGCCCCGCAAAGCGGGGTGCCTCCATGGCATACTTTCATTCTACGCTTTTCCGCTTTTCCTGTCAACTGGCACGGGCTTTCTCATGAGGCCGGATGGCTTCCCCCTGCGTAGGGAGCCTTCCCTTCCGCGACCATCAGATCCGGCTGGCAGGGATCCAGATCCGCATAATGGACAATCTTCGGGCCCGTGTCCTCTTTCCCGGCAAAGGGAGCGCCCCCGATCCCAAAGAACCGTTCAAAGAAGCTTTTCAGCTTGTCGATGACCTCCTGTTTTTTCCTCGCCCTTGCCCCTTCCTTGCCAAACCGGGAGAGCGGCGGCATCAGGCGGTCGATATCCGTGCCGGTGGTCTTGAGCTCGCCGTCGCGGAACGCGTTCCCCATGAATTTCCGCGTCTCCGGCTCGCGCAGTTTCTCATCCCGGATGATGGCTTCCAGCTCCCGTTCCCGTTCCTCGGTGACATATTGGTTCCAGCCGTCCATGACATCCTCGATGTCGTTGATCCCGGAGATAAAGTTCTCGATCAGCTGCTTTTTGCTGCGGAGTTCGGGGCTGGCGTCCATGGCCTTGCGGATGGTGACTAAGACTTCCTTGTCCTCGCAGTGGGCGTCACGGTATTTCTTAACCAGCATCAGGATATAATCGATATTGATCTCCACTTGCTTGATCAATTCGATCTCAAAGACTATATCGTCGATGATATCCGTGCTTTCCCCGCGTTTGCGGCGCTCGTTCCACTCGTCGCGCAAATCCTGATACCTGCCGAGATAGTCCTGCATATCCCGCTCGGAAATCATTTCCTTCCCTTTGAAATCGTCAAAGGAAACGAGCAGGTTGCGCATCCGCAGCAGCGCGCCAAAAAGGGAGATAAAGTCTTTCTGCTTCCGGTCGCCCATGATTTGCGGCTCGGAAAGCGGGAATTTCCCCATCAGCTCGTTCACCATGTCCACATAGCCGGGGCGCGGCTTGCCGTCCGGCCCGACATAGCCGTAATAATAATCCTTGAAACTCCTTAGCAGCACGACGCCCCCGGCGTTTTTGTCCCCAAAGAGGGAGATGGCGGCGTCCACCCGCTTTTGCAGGTTCCGGAAGCATACGATGTTCCCGAATGTCTTGATGGAATTCAGGATCCGGTTCGTCCGGGAAAATGCCTGTATCAGCCCGTGCATCTTCAGGTTCTTATCCACCCAGAGCGTATTTAGCGTGGTCGCGTCAAAGCCGGTGAGGAACATATTCACCACGATGAGCAGGTCAAGCTCCTTGTTCTTCATGCGCAGGGATACGTCTTTATAGTAATTCTGGAACTTATCCGAGGACGTGTCGTAATTGGTATGGAACATCCCGTTATAATCCCGGATCGCGGAATCCAAGAAATCCCGTGCCGTTACGTCCAGCGCACCGGTGTCCTCCGGATTCTCCTCGTCTATGATCCCGTCCGCCTCCGCCTCGTTCGCGCCGTAGCTATAGATCACGGCGATGCGCAGCCGCTTCGTCGGGTCGGCCTTCATCTGCCGCATGAATTCCTGATAGT
>CAZOLD010000230.1:0-2517 GCA_964580595.1 uncultured Eubacterium sp. | reverse complement strand
CGCGGGCCTTGAGCAAGCGCCCGAGGGACGCGGCCGTGATTCCCTTGCCGAGGCCGGAAACGACGCCGCCGGTGACAAAAACGTATTTTACGGACATGGGTGGTCCCTCCTTTTCCCGTGGCGGGCGCGGGCGCGCCCGTTCCCCCGAATGCCAAGCCAGAATTCGCTGCCGCTAACGGCAACACTTTATTATACCGTCTTGCATGGGAGAAATCCAGAGCTAATTTCAAAAATGGCGCGCCGCGGGGGAGGGAAAAAATTTTATTGATTTTCCTAGGGAATACCCCTATAATAGGAATGCGAGTGTTTCATTCACGGCATAACCCCTTTTCGGGCATGACGCAAGGGAAACAGGAGGGAATGAAAATAAATGGATAACAAAGGGAATAACAATAACAACGGCGGCAACAGGAATAACAGGAACGGGACGACGCTGGTCATGTTCCTGCTGGCCGCGCTGGTCGCCCTGTTTTTGACCAGCCTCATGAACAGTTGCGCGAGGAACGCGACGAACAAGGAGATCTCCTATTCGGAGTTCATCAGCATGGTCGAGAACGGCAAGGTGGAGAAGGTCACCTTCACCTCCAGCAGGATTGAGATCCTTCCGAAGGGGGAATCTTATTCCTACCCGATCACCTATTACACGGCGCAGCTTGACGACCAGGACCTGATCCCGCTCCTAAAGGAGCATGGCGTGCGGTTCACGGGGACGGTGGAGGATCTGTCTTCCGTCCTTTTGTGGAACATCGCCAGCTACATCCTGCCGCTCGTGTTAGTCTGGGTGCTGCTGTATTTCCTGATTTTCCGGAAAATGGGAAACGGCGGCGTCATGGGCGTCGGCAAGAGCACGGCGAAAGTTTACGTGGAGAAATCCACGGGCGTCACGTTCAAGGACGTGGCGGGGCAGGACGAGGCGAAGGAGTCCCTGCAGGAAGTCGTGGATTTCCTGCACAACCCGAAGAAATACGTGGACATCGGCGCGAAGCTGCCGAAGGGCGCGCTCTTGGTGGGCCCTCCGGGGACGGGCAAGACGCTGTTGGCCAAGGCCGTCGCGGGGGAGGCGAAAGTGCCGTTCTTCTCGCTGGCCGGGTCGGATTTCGTGGAAATGTTCGTGGGCGTAGGCGCGTCCCGCGTGAGGGATTTGTTCAAGGAGGCGGAGAAGAACGCGCCCTGCATCATCTTCATTGACGAGATTGACGCCATCGGCAAGAGCCGCGACTCGCGCTACGGCGGCAATGACGAGCGCGAGCAGACGCTAAACCAGCTCTTAGCCGAGATGGACGGGTTCGACACGTCGAAGGGGATCTTGATCCTGGCCGCGACGAACCGGCCGGAGGTCTTAGACAAGGCGCTGCTGCGCCCGGGGCGCTTTGACCGCAGGATTATCGTGGACAAGCCCGACTTGAAGGGCAGGATTGACACGTTAAAGGTCCATTCCAAGGACGTCCTGATGGACGACACGGTGGATTTGGACGCCATCGGGCTGGCGACGTCCGGCGAGGTCGGATCCGATCTCGCGAACATGATCAACGAGGCGGCGATCAATGCCGTGAAGCACGGCAGGAGGTACGTGAACCAGAACGACCTGTTTGAGTCCGTGGAGGTCGTGATCGCGGGCAAGGAGAAGAAGAGCCGCATCATGGGGCCCAAGGAGAAGAAGATGGTGGCTTACCACGAGGTTGGCCACGCCCTGGTGACGGCCCTGCAGAAGGACGCGGAGCCGGTGCAGAAGATCACGATCGTGCCCCGCACGATGGGCGCGCTTGGGTACACGATGCAAGTGCCCGAGGAAGAGAAGCTGCTGATGACGAAAAACGAGCTCCAGGCGCATCTGGTCACGTACATGGGCGGGCGCGCGGCGGAGGAGCTTGTCTTTGATTCCGTGACAACAGGCGCGTCGAACGATATCGAGCAGGCGACGAAGATCGCCCGGGCCATGGTCACGCAATACGGCATGTCGGACAAGTTCGGCCTCATGGGGCTGGTGACGGTGGAGAACCAGTACCTGGACGGGCGGGCTACCATGAACTGCGGGGAGGAGACGGCCTCGCAGGTTGACCAGGAGGTCATGCGGATCCTGAAGGAGAGCTATGACAAGGCGATGTCGCTCCTTAAGGAGAACCGGGAGATCCTGGACGAGATTTCCGGGTACCTGTACGCGCATGAGACGATCACGGGCAAGGAATTCATGAAGATTTTCCGCAAGCTGAAAGGCTTGCCGGAGCCGGATGATAAGACGGACGCCGAGAGGGCCGCGGAGGAGTTCAAGGCGGAGAAATCGGAGGCGGCCGCCAAGGAAAGCCAAGGCCAGCCGGAGGAGCCGGGCAAGTGGGGACGCGGGTCCGGGCGCGTCGCCGGCACGGGCGTGCTAGAAGAGCCGGAGTGGAAGAAGCCGGGCTGGAAGCCGCTACGCGAGATCCTGCCGGAGGCCGACCCCGACGAGCCGGACGTGTCCGTGCGGGGGAAGATCCCGGAAAATGAAGTGGAAAATGTCGTGAAGGCGGGAAGCCCGGAAGC
>CAZOLD010000229.1:0-2547 GCA_964580595.1 uncultured Eubacterium sp. | reverse complement strand
TGCAAAAGAAAATGCAAGCGGCGGCGGCGGAGCTGGATTTCGAGACGGCGGCGGAGATGCGCGACAAGATGGTCGAGCTGAAGCGGGACTTAGAGGAGCTTTCGGCATGATCGTCTGCGCGGGCGCGGGAGCAGGAACGGGCGCGGGAGCAGGAACGGGCGCGGGAGCAGGAGCGGGCGTGGGCGCGGGAAAAGGAGCAGGCATGGAGAAACCGGAGAGGAAATATATCAAGGTGCGCGGGGCGAACGAGCACAACCTAAAGCATTTGGACGTGGACATCCCCAGGAACGAGTTTGTCGTGCTGACCGGGCTGAGCGGGTCCGGGAAATCCTCGCTCGCCTTTGACACCATCTACGCGGAGGGGCAGCGGCGTTATATGGAGTCCCTGTCCTCCTACGCGAGGCAGTTCCTGGGGCGGATGGAGAAGCCGGACGTGGAGAAGATCGAGGGGCTTTCCCCCGCCATCTCCATTGACCAGAAATCCACGAACCGCAACCCCAGGTCCACCGTGGGGACGGTGACGGAGATTTACGATTATTTCCGCCTCCTTTACGCGCGGGTCGGCATCCCGCATTGCCCCGTCTGCGGGAAGGAGATCAAGAAGCAGTCGGTGGACCAGATGGTGGACCAGATCCTTTCCCTGCCCGAGGGGACCAGGATCCAGCTGCTCGCGCCCGTCGTGCGCGGGCGGAAGGGGACGCATAAGAAGCTCTTAGACCAGGCGAGGCGGAGCGGGTACGTGCGCGTGCAGGTGGACGGGAACATCTACGAGCTGACGGAAGAGATCCCCATGGAAAAGAACGTCAAGCACGACATCGAGATCGTCGTGGACCGCCTGATCGTAAGGCCAGGCATCGAGAATCGCCTGACGGATTCGGTGGAGACGGCTCTTGGGCTCGCGGACGGCCTTCTCATGGTGGACGTCGTCGGGGAGGGCGCCATCAATTTCTCCCAGAGCTTTTCCTGCCCGGACTGCGGCGTCAGCGTGGACGAGATCGAGCCGCGCAGCTTTTCGTTCAACAACCCGTTCGGCGCCTGCCCGGAGTGCTACGGGCTGGGGTACCGCATGGAATTTGACGAGGATCTCATGATCCCTGACAAGTCGCTGAGCCTTTCCGGGGGCGCGATCCAGGCGCTGGGCTGGCAGTCCAGCGCGGAGAAGGGGAGCTTCACCCACGCGATCCTGGAGGCGCTTTCGGAAGCCTACCGGTTCAGCCTGGACACGCCTTACGGGGAGCTCCCGGCGGAGGTGCGCGACGTCATCATCCATGGCACGAACGGGAGGGAAGTGAAGGTTTATTACAAGGGGCAGCGGGGCGAGGGCGTCTACGACGTGGCCTTCGAGGGATTGATCCGGAACATGGAGCGTCGCTACCGGGAGACGGGATCGGACGCGGTGAAGCAGGAATACGAGTCGTTCATGCGGGTGACGCCGTGCAAGGCATGCGGCGGGCAGCGCCTGAAGCGATCCTCCCTTGCCGTGACCGTCGCGGGGAAAAATATTTTCGAGGTGACGTCCATGTCCATCCGCGAGCTGCAGGCGTTCCTCTCAAGCCTCACGCTCAGCGAGCAGCAGGAGAAGATCGGGGAGCAAGTCATAAGGGAGATCCGCGCCCGGGTCGGGTTTTTGGCGGACGTGGGGCTTGAGTACCTCTCGCTCTCCAGGGCGACGGGGACGCTTTCCGGGGGCGAGGCGCAGCGCATCCGCCTAGCGACGCAGATCGGCTCCGGTCTGGTCGGCGTGGCCTATATCTTAGACGAGCCGAGCATCGGGCTGCACCAGCGCGACAACGGGAAGCTCCTCCATACCTTGAAGAACCTGAGGGATTTGGGGAACACGCTGATCGTGGTGGAGCACGATGAGGAGACGATGCTTGAGGCGGACCATATCGTGGATATCGGCCCCGGCGCGGGGGAGCATGGCGGGCGCCTCGTGGCGCAGGGCACGGCGGAGGACATCATGGCGTGCGAGGAGTCCGTCACGGGGGCTTACCTAAGCGGGAGGATGAAAATCCCCGTGCCGGCGAGGCGGCGCAAGCCGACCGGGTTTTTGAAGATCGTCGGGGCGGCGGAAAACAACCTGCGCGGCATCGACGTGGAGATCCCCCTGGGGGTCTTTACCTGCGTGACCGGCGTCTCCGGCTCCGGGAAATCCTCCCTGATCAACGAGATCCTCTACAAGCGGCTGGCGAGGGACTTGAACCGGGCGCGCGCCGTGCCGGGGAAACACAGGGCGGTCGAGGGGATGGGGCAGCTAGACAAAGTGATCGACATAGACCAGTCCCCGATCGGGCGGACGCCGAGGTCGAACCCCGCCACTTACACGGGCGTGTTCGACCAGATCCGGGAGCTGTTCGCCTCGACGCCGGACGCGAAGGCCAAGGGGTACCAAAAGGGGCGCTTCAGCTTCAACGTCAAGGGCGGGCGGTGCGAGGCATGCTCGGGCGACGGCATCTTGAAGATCGAGATGCATTTCCTGCCGGACGTCTACGTCACCTGCGAGGTATGCGGCGGGAAGCGTTACAACCGGGAGACCCTGGAGGTCAG
>CAZOLD010000228.1:0-2550 GCA_964580595.1 uncultured Eubacterium sp. | reverse complement strand
CTTCAGTGAAAGAAAAATCACCGGGTATTTTCCCATGTATCTCTCGCATAGCTCCTTCTCTTTCGAGATTTCCAGCCCTCAAAAATCGACTTGTCCCCATCAAGAGAGAAGACAAAATCTTCAATCCCGATAGGGAGCATCTTCTTTCCCATGCCGCATTCCCCTCCTCAGCCGCGGGCATATGAAATGTGGATAGTGTCACGCGCGCGCCGCTGTAAACATTGTACCCCATAAAGGGCGGAGATAACAAGCGGATTGTAAAAACGTAAGGGTAAAATTTTCGTGGGCAAAATAAATGGAGCAAAAAATATTTTTACAAGAAGGCATTTCTGGGATAAAAGAGCCAACGATTCCCTGACACATACCCGGATGAGCTTTGGATTTGACTTTCGCGTTTTTCTGGCGTAAAATACAGCAGCATAGGAGAAGGGACATCGATGTTCTTCATGTCCCGCATCAAAAAACGAAACGAAAGGAGATCCGCAGATGTACGACAGGAAAAGATATCCGGCGGCAAAAGTCATCCCGGCTCTTGCGCTCTTTGCTCTCTTGCTCGGCTCGCTGTCAGGCTGCGGCAAGGGATCCGCGGGCGGCGCGGAAACGGCGAGCGACACGCTGTCGATACCGCTGGAAGAACTGTCCGACGAACCGTCGTTCGTGGACTGGGAACAGGACGGGCAGGCCATGCAGCTCATAGCCCTCCGCGACGGGGACGGGGCGCGTGTGGCCTACAATACCTGCCAATCCTGCGCAGGTTCCCCATATGCTTATTTTGAGTATGAGGACGGAGTGCTGCAGTGTCAGAACTGTGGCTTCACCTTCGAGCTGGATTCCATCGGCGCGGTGACCGGCGGATGCAACCCAAAACCCGTAAGTAACGTTGCCATTGAGGACGGGGCCGTGAAGATCGGAGCTTCCGAGCTCAAATCCGCTGCCCCTGACTTTGAGACATGGAAGGATTTCTGATGGGAATGAAGAAGAAGACCTTTCGCGTGGATGGGATGCATTGTCCCCGCTGCGAGGATGCCGTGAGGGGAGCCCTCTCCGGGGCAGAGGGCATCAGCGATGTCAAGGCGGACTGGCGTAAGGGGACCGTGACGGCGTTGTGGGACGAGTCCGTCCTGCCCGAGGCGGAAGTGGATGCGCTGCTGCGGCGGGCCGGATACGGTTTGTCAAAGAAATCCGGCCGCGATGATGCCATCGCCAGTCTCTTGAAGCTGATCTTTTTGATCGCCGGCGCGGTCGTCCTGTACGCGGTTCTCTCACGGACGTCCGCCGCACGATGGGCGCAGAGTTTCCCCATGGCACGTGAGGGCATGGGATACGGGATGCTGTTTCTTGTCGGTTTTGCCACATCCCTGCACTGCATCGCCATGTGCGGAGGCATCAACCTTGCGCAAAATGCCTCATCCGCAAGAAATGGAGCCAGACCTCTGCGGTCCAATTTACGGTACAATCTGGGCAGGCTGACGTCTTATACGATCATCGGCGGGATTATTGGCGGAATCGGCACCGTATTCAGTTTCTCTGCCAGGGCAAAAGCCACCATCCAGATCATCGCGGCGCTCTTCATGCTTGTCATGGCCGCTAACCTGCTCGGCGGATTTTCCTGGCTCCGGAAGCTGACCCCGCGTGTTCCAAAAGGGCTGAGCGACAGGATTCTGAAACATGCGGCAGGAAAGTCCTCGTTCTTAATCGGCCTTGCGAACGGCTTAATGCCATGCGGCCCCCTTCAGGCCATGCAGCTTTACGCACTGTCTGCCGGGAGCTGGTGGGAAGGCGCCCTGAGCATGTTTTTCTTCTGCCTGGGCACGCTTCCTCTTATGCTGGGATTCGGCCTGGCAAGCGGGAATCTCATGCAGCGGTACGCCAGGCCCATGCGCCTCGCCTCGTCCGTCCTGATCCTCGTGATGGGGGTGAGCGCGATGGCGAACGGGCTCGCGCTGGTGGGCGTGGGCGGCCCGATGGCCGGATACCAGAGGATGGCGGACGGGACATCCGTGACAGAGGATGGCGTCCAATACGTCTATTCTGAGTTGGACTATGGCAGCTACCCGGAGATCACCGTGCGGAAAGGAATCCCCGTCGAGTGGACGATACACGCGGACAGGGATCATATCACGAACTGCAACAACGAGCTGTATATTCCGGCTTATGACATTACGGTAAAATTGAAGGAAGGGGACAACATCATCCGGTTCGTCCCGGATAAAGCGGGATCCGTGCCCTATACATGCTGGATGGGAATGATACGGAGTTCGATTCTGGTGACAGAAGGCGCCTGACCTCCTGAACGTCGCGGAGAAGTCAGGCGCCGGCCGTTGCCTGTCACTAGGCTGCAGGATTTTTCCATGGCCGGGAGCTTTTTATCTCACGTCAAACCGGAATTTAATCGACGATTCGTACGTTAACAGGTCTCACCGTGATATTCCCGCCGCCCTTCACGGTGTGCCATTTCCCCTTTTCAAGCTTAAGCATCCTCCCGCAACAACCCCAAAGCCTATAACTCCAAGAACGATTGCCAAAAAATTATCCATGCTCAAAGCCATT
>CAZOLD010000227.1:0-2580 GCA_964580595.1 uncultured Eubacterium sp. | reverse complement strand
ATTCTGGAACGTGATGGTCGCCAGAGTCTTGCTCTCGCGCTTCACCTTCACGTGCTCCTTCGCCTCGATCGCCTGGTGCAGGCCGTCCGAATACCGCCGCCCCGGCATGATGCGCCCCGTGAACTCATCCACGATCAGAACCTTGTCGTCCTGCACCACGTAATCCTGGTCGCGGAACATCAGGTTATGGGCGCGCAGCGCCAAGATGACATTGTGCTGGATCTCCAGGTTGTCGGCATCCGCCAGGTTCTCGATATGGAAGAAATTCTCGACCTTGCGCACGCCCTCCTCGGTCAAGTTGATGACCTTGTCCTTCTCGTTGACGATGAAATCCCCGGTCTCTTCCTGCTCCACGCCCATGATCGCGTCCATCTTGGAAAATTCCGGCATGTCCTCGCCGCGCACCATCTGCCTCGCCAGCACGTCGCACGCCTCATAGAGGCTGGTGGACTTCCCGCTCTGCCCGGAGATGATGAGCGGCGTCCTCGCCTCGTCAATCAGGACCGAGTCCACCTCGTCGATGATGGCATAGTGCAAATCCCGCTGCACGAGCTGCTCCTTGTAAATCACCATGTTGTCGCGCAGGTAATCAAACCCGTCCTCGTTGTTCGTGATGTAAGTGATGTCACACGCGTAAGCCTCGCGCCGCTCGTCATTTTCCATGGAATTCAGGACGACGCCCACGGTCAGACCGAGGAACTCGTGCACCTTCCCCATCCATTCCGCGTCGCGCTTCGCCAGGTAGTCGTTGACCGTGACGATATGCACGCCCTTGCCCTCCAGCGCGTTCAGGTAGGCCGGGAGCGTGGAAACCAGCGTTTTGCCCTCGCCGGTCTTCATCTCCGCGATGCGGCCCTGATGCAGGATGATCCCGCCAATCAGCTGCACGCGGTAATGCTCCATCCCAAGCGTCCTCCTGGCGGCCTCGCGCACCACGGCATAGGCCTCGGGGAGCAAATCATCCAGCGTCTCCCCTTCTCCCAAACGCTTCTTGAATTCCTTCGTCTTCCCCTTCAAGTCCTCGTCCGACATCTCCATCATGGAGGGACGGTAGGACTCAATCTTGTCCACGATCGGCGTAATCCGCTTCAGCTCCCGCTCGCTGTGCGTGCCGAATACTTTGCTCACGATACTCATATCCAAACGCTCCTATTGAAAATCTTGAAAATCCTACTGTGAAAATCCTGTCAAAACCCTTGTCCCTGTGAAAATCCCGTGCCCGGCGGAAACCCCCGCGCACGCGCTCCCCACATTGTATCATTTTTCAAAAATGAAAACAACTGTAATCCCCATGAACGAATTATGAACTTTTCATAAATCATTTTGCAATTCCGCCCATTATTTTCTGAATTTTCTTGTTTTAATAAACAATTCTTTGCTTATAAGTATCAATAATTTAATTTTTTCAAAATTAGTGTTGACACGTCCGTTTTTATCAGATATAATGGGTACATCGAAAGGGAACACGAGAGAATGAGAAAAGGAGGTACGGTCCAATGGGCAGAGCATGAGTTATCCAGTAATCTGAGAAAGAGAGGTACGGTCCACCGGAAGGAGAATCAAAGCCCCCTCTTAGCAGGTGATGGAAGGGAAGCGCGGCGGACGGCTTGGCTGACACGATGCGGAGGCAGAAGGGTTGGCGAGCAGGGAGGCCGAGGTGGCCGCGGGAGCGGCGGAGCATCCCGTTACCGGCAGGAGGTACAAGACGCAGAGCAGGAAGGTTGAGGCAGGAGCGGTTAGGCCGCGAGGCGGATTCCCCTAAGCGGAACAGCTGTTAGGATTTTTAGTTGAGCGGCGTGGCAGTTGGCTGTATCGTAAGGATGCCCTTCGGAATGGGAAATTGTGATAAGGTTTTTATCCAAGCGGAGGCGGCGTTTCAGGATTCGGCATCCTGCCGTCGGGAGCGAGATGAGGACCGACCTTGCATTTTCGGAATGGGAAGGCGAGACGATTCGGGCGGTTGCCGGTAGGCGGGCTAAGGAGACGGCAAGCGGTTCTAAGCGGAAGGGAGACGCGGAGGCTTAGCTTTAGGGTGTTTCAGAAATCAGAGATTCTTTCGTAGGAAGCCCTGAACCAATAGTGAGAGAAAAAGCGTTGATATCCAGGGAGAATGTTCACATATGGATACGCGGCAGGGATGTTCAGAGGTTAGGATAAGTTCCGGGAGAGAGCGAAGGTTTCGGAAAGAATGAGGAAAGGGCCCATGGACAGCGCAGATTGATTCTAAATCGTGAATCCGGAGAACGAGAGAAGCGAGGTAAGGACCCATGGACAGCGAGTAAGCATTCAAAAAAGAGAATAACGAAAGCGAGGTAAGGACCCATGGACAGCGCATTTTGAAAGGCTGCATCACGAACGAATCGTTGATGCAGCCTTTTTATTTTGCCCTGAAAGCCCAGTCGCAATGTTCATGCGGACGGACTGCTTGCAGGCAGGTCCGCATGGGCATTAGCGACGCTACCCCGTATGAGCAAGTAGGGCGATAGCCCGGATTGCGAATACGGGTAGGATTGCGGGAGCTGCATCGCAGCGGAGCAATCCGTGGGCTTTCATCCATGGCGGAGCCCCGCTTGCGGGGCA
>CAZOLD010000226.1:0-2602 GCA_964580595.1 uncultured Eubacterium sp. | reverse complement strand
GAAAGGGAGGAAGGGAAATGAAACATATCAAGACGCTGAACACGAAGAGGCTCCAGAACACGGTGAAGAAGGGCGGGTGCGGCGAATGCCAGACGTCCTGCCAGTCGGCGTGCAAGACAAGCTGCACCGTCGGCAACCAAAGCTGCGAGAGGAAGTAAGGCGCGCCGCCGTCCGCGGCGGGAAAGGATGAGGCAAGGAACCGATAGCGAGTTTTGCGACAGGCCGTTCGTGCAGACGAGCGGTCGTTTGCAGTCTGCGGCTTTTGCCAGGGCCGGGGAGGAGAGGGGACGCCATCCGGCTTGCGGGCGCGCGCGTCCCATGGGCGGTGCGGGGCGCTTAGAAAGTGAGGAAGGCAGTGGTACACCAATACAGGAACAACGGATATGACATTGTCTTGGATGTGAACAGCGGGGCAGTGCACGTCGTGGACGACGTGGCTTATGACGTGATTTCCCTGTTCGAGGATCATGGCAGGGACGAGATCGTAAGGCGATTATCGGGCCGCTACCCCAAAGATGAGATCCTGGAGGGATGTCTGGAAGTGGAAGAGCTTAAGGACGCCGGCCTGCTGTTCACGGAGGATTCCTATGAGGGGCAAATCGGGGATATCGCGGCGCGCCCGACGGTCGTGAAGGCGCTCTGCCTTAACGTCACCCATGGGTGCAACCTGGCCTGCCGTTACTGTTTCGCGGGAGAGGGCAAGTACCACGGGGAGAGCGGGAGGATGAGCCTTGAGACCGGGAAGGCGGCTTTTGATTTCCTGGTCGCGAATTCCGGCGGCCGGCGCAACCTGGAAGTGGATTTCTTCGGCGGGGAGCCCTTGTTAAATTTTGACGTCGTCCGCGGCCTCGTGGCCTACGGGCGCGAGCTGGAGCGGGCGCATGGCAAGAATTTCCGCTTCACCCTGACGACGAACGGCGTGCTCTTAGACGAGGAAATCATGGAGTTCTGCAACCGGGAGATGTCGAACGTCGTGCTGAGCATCGACGGCAGGAAGGGAGTCCATGACAGGATGCGCCCGTTCCCGAACGGGGAGGGGAGCTATGACCTTATCCTGCCGAAATTCTTAGCGTTCGCTAAGAGCAGGGGACAGGAGAAGTATTACTTGCGCGGGACGTTCACGCGCGAGAACCTGGATTTTTCCGAGGATGTCCTGCACTTGGCCGATTTGGGCTTCAGGCAGATTTCCGTCGAGCCCGTGGTGGCCCCGCCGACGGCGGATTACGCGCTGCGGGAAGAGGATTTGCCGAAGCTGTTCGGGGAATATGACAGGCTCTCGGCCGAGATGGCGGCACGTTTCCGGCGCGACGTGGCGCAGCCTGACCCATCGAGGCGGGAAGGCTTTAATTTCTTCCATTTCATGATTGACCTAGAGGGAGGGCCGTGCGTGGCGAAGCGCCTCTCAGGGTGCGGGTCAGGGACGGAATACCTGGCCGTGACGCCTAGCGGGGATCTCTACCCGTGCCACCAGTTCGTGGGGGAGGAGCGCTTCCTCATGGGGAACGTGCGCGATGGAATTACAAATACGGAGTTGCAAAATGAATTTAAGTGTTGTAATGTATATGCGAAAGAAAAATGCAGGGATTGTTTCGCGAAGTTTTACTGCAGCGGGGGCTGCGCGGCCAATTCCTATCATTTCCATGGGAGCATTAACGACACGTACGAGATTGGCTGCGAGCTGCAGAGGAAGCGCGTGGAATGCGCGATCATGATTCAGGCCGCGCTCGCGGACGGGCGGCAGGCGGATGCTCCGGGAGGGCAAGGATAAAGACAAGAGAGGAAGGAACCATGAAGAAGAACAAGGCATTAGCGATTCTGTTCCTGATCCTGGCAATCACAGTGGGGATGACCTGGTATGCGGGGACAATTGTTTCGACGGTGGGTGCGGGCGAGAGCCGCAACATCAAGCTGGGCCTGGACTTGGCGGGCGGCGTGAGCATCACCTACCAGGCGGTGGACGAGAACCCGTCGGAAGAGGACATGGCGGACACGGTCTACAAGCTGCAGAAGCGCGTGGAGTCCTACAGCACGGAGGCTTCGGTATACAAGGAAGGGAACAACCGCATCAATATCGAGATTCCGGGCGTTTCCGACGCGAACGCCATCTTAGAGGAGCTGGGCAAGCCCGGATCCCTGGAATTCCAGGACGAGGCCGGCAACACGCTAGTCAGCGGCACGGACATTGCCGACGCCCAGCCCAATTCCTACAATGACGACACCGGGATGCGCCAATACGTGGTGGAGCTGACGCTGACGAGCGAGGGAGCCGAGAAGTTCAGGCAGGCGACGGCGGACAATGTCGGGAAGGCCATGCCGATCGTTTACGACGGGACGGTCATCAGCAGCCCGACGGTCAACGCGGAGATTGCCGGCGGCAACGCGGTGATCGAGGGCATGGAGAGCTATGACGCGGCGAAGGAGCTGGCGTCCACGATCCGCATCGGGTCGCTTTCCCTGGAGCTGGAGGAGATCCACTCCAAAGTGGTCGGCGCGCAGCTGGGCGAGGAGGCGATTTCCACGAGCCTGATCGCGGCTTTGATTGGCCTGATCCTCGTCATGGTCTTCATGATCGTGGTTTACCGCGTGCCCGGCGTCATGGCCA
>CAZOLD010000225.1:0-2660 GCA_964580595.1 uncultured Eubacterium sp. | reverse complement strand
CGCGGCGGGGGAAGATGCGCATGGCAGCGCGAATGGAGGTAGATGCAGGTGAAGAACGCGGAACAGGCGGGGAAGGATTTGAGCAAGGAAGAGGTCAAGGTGCAGCTGATCCGGAAATTCCCGGTAGAGGTGGTCGAGACGGAAGGCTCGATGAGCGCCATCTATTATTCCTGCCCGACTTGCGGCAGGTCGGTGTCCAAAGGCATGGACAAGTGCGCCGGCTGCGACCAGATACTCAGCTGGAAGAATATCGGGCGCAAGGAGACGAAGAACGGCATAAAGAAAGCGATAGCCCGGTTCGAGGTCCCGATGGAATTCGAGGCGGGGGATTGTCGGAAATGCCCGATCTCCTACCTTAGCAAGGACGGGATGGTGGAGATTTACGAATGCCCCTTGCGGATGAGGGGCTCGTGCGGGCTGGAGCTTGCGGAGGAATGATGCGCATGAAGGGAAGGAAGCGGATTGTCACGGCGGCGGCGTTGCTTTTCGCCCTAGCGGCGCTCGCGGGCTGCGGCGGGCAGGGCGACAAGGGGGAGCAGGCCGGCGGCACGGACGAGGGGCAGGGAAGCGTGGATTATGACGTGGACGACTACGTGACGCTTGGGGATTACAAGGGATTGGACGTGAAATACCTGATCCCGGAGGTTTCCGACGAGGACTTGCAGGACGAGATAGAGAGCCGCCTGGAGGAGAATACGGAATATAAGGAAATTACGGGCAGGCCCGCGCAGGAGGGCGACAGCGTCAATATTGACTACACGGGCACGTTGGACGGCGAGGAATTTGACGGCGGGAGCGATACCGGCTATGATTTGGTATTAGGATCGGGGGAATTCATCGACGGCTTCGAGAGCAGCCTTGTCGGGAAGAACGCGGGGGAGACGGTGACGTTTCCGGTCACGTTCCCCGACGATTACGACGACGGGGAAGGGGAGGACAGCCTCTCCGGGAAGGAAGCGGAATTCACCGTCACGATTAATTCCATCAGCGAGGTGATCGTGCCGGAATATGACATGGACTTCATCCGGAAGGTTTCGGACTGCGGCACGAAGGAAGAGTATGAGAAATCCGTCCGGGACGAGCTTTATAAGCAAAGCGAGGAGGAATCCCTGGACACGGCCCGCGAGGACGCCCTGGCGGCGGCGGTGGGGAACGCCACGGTGGATGGGTACCCCCAGGAGCTTTATGACGAGATTTACGAGGCGGAGGTAGAGAATTACCGGCTTTTCACGGAGATGACCGGATGGGAATTCACGGATGAGGAGATCCTGGACGCCGCCATGGAAGAGGTGAACGAGACCCTGGTCGTCCAGGCCATCGCGCAGGAAGAGGGAATCGGGGTTTCCGAGGAAGAGTATCAGGCAGGCGTCAAGGAATTGGCGGAAATGGACGGGTATGAGGACACGCAGGAGTATGAGAAAGAGAAAGGGAAGGACGCGCTGCTGCGGCAGATCCTGCGCGGGAAGGTCGTGGACGCCATCTATGAGTCCGCGAAAGTAGAGGAAGTCACGGAAGACGAGTATTATGACAGCAGCGATTCAGACAGCAGCAGTTCGGACAGCAGCGATTCGGACAGCAGCGATTCGGACAGCAGTGATTCGGACAGCGGCGCGTAAGGCGTTTCGCGGCTTCCATGGCCAAGTCAGCGCGGGCGCGGCGTTCCCGCGCCGGCGGGAAGGAATGCGGCGGCAGCGGCAAAAGCCGCGGCCGGAGCGATAAAGCGGGATGCCGGGCGGCCTCCCGCGAAAAGCTTTTACTATGAAAGCCCGGTCGCAGCGGAGCAATCCGTGGGCTTTCATCCATGGCGGCACCCCGTTTTGCGGGGCATGGGGGTTTACTCTGAAAGCCCGGTCGCAGCGGAGCAATCCGTGGGCTTTCATCCATGGCGGCGCCCCGCTATGCGGGGCATGGAAGTTTATTCTCAGTAAGGAGGAGATGAGCATGGGCATGAGTTGGAAGAAAAGAAGCCTGGCATGGGTCCTGACGGGGGCGCTTGCCATAACCGGGATCCCCTATGCCACGGCCTTAGCCGCGGGCAGCGGGGCCAAGGCGGAGGAAGGGACGGGGAGGCAGGAAGACCTTACTCCCTTAGAGCAGGATTATGAGAGCCTGGAAATCGTGGACGGGGACGACGTGAGGGGCAACCTGGCCATGATCCGGACCGGGCAGAACGGTTCGACCATCGAGTGGACGTCCTCGGATCCCGCGGTCGTCACCGATTCCGCGGACGCGGGGAGCCTTTATGACGGCGGCGTCGTGACCCGCCCGGCGGCAGGGAGCGAGGCGAAGGAAGTGACGCTGACCGCGACGCTTTCCTTAGATGGGGAAGAGAAGGAAAAGAAGTTCGACGTGAAGGTACAGCCGCTGGACGCGAGCCTGGATACGGATTATTCGGCGGGGTACCTGTGGACGAATTTTGACGCAAGCGGCGGGTATGAGAAAATCTTTTTCGGCTACAGCGTGGACGGGCTGAATTGGTCGAAGCTGAACAAGATTAACGGGGAGGCCAGCCCTGTCCTTACGAATGACGCGGAGGGCGGAGACTTAGGCGTGCGCGACCCGCACATCATCCGCTCGGCGGAGGGCGACCAGTACTGGATTTTGGGCACGGACCTCCACGCGGAAGGCGGCGGAGAGGGCGGAAGCGGCTGGGATCAGCT
>CAZOLD010000224.1:1524-2661 GCA_964580595.1 uncultured Eubacterium sp. | reverse complement strand
GCAGGATTGCGGGAGCTGCATCGCAGCGGAGCAATCCGTGGGCTTTCATCCATGGTGGCGTACCGCGCCTTCGCGCCTATTCCTTCGCGCGGAACAGGGACGCGCGCACGGCCCCCTTCGGGTCTTTCCATAAGAGGATCGCCAGCCAGATCACCAAGCCAAGCGCGACCACGGAAAGCCCTAGGACGAAGTCGTTTAGCATATCCGCCGGGGACGGCGTGAAATACGCCGCGCGAAGCTTCGCGTACTCGAACGCCGCGTCGACCAGCCACATCAGGGAGGCTCCCCAATACATCCAGCAAAGCGTGCCCACTTTCATCTCGTCCTTCGGCGCGCCGCGGTACCAGACGATGGTGCTGATGACGGCGGCAAAGACGGTCGTCAATAATGTCATCCCGCGCCTCCTTCCCCTAAGCCTCCTGGTTTTCCGCGGGCAGGGAACGCTGCCCCCGTTTCGCCAAGGCGGAGCTTGCGGCCGCGATCCCCGCCCAGACGGCGGTTACCAATACCGACATCGCGACGCCGACGGTCGACATTTCCTGCAGAACGCCTGCCAAGCCGGCGGGGCCGGATGCGGCGGTGAGGAATGGGAACCAGGGGACAATCTCCCCGTGCCAGATATGCTCGAACGCCAGCAGGGCGGAGCCGCCCCACAGCATATTGTTCAGCCATCCAAGCTTCTTAGAGAAGGGGATCCTTCCCTCGTCCTCCGGTGCCGCGCTTTTTGCCGGCGCCTTTTCGACTTCCATTTTCCTCTCTTTTGATTTCATTGCCTTCGCGGCAATCGTGGTGAAGACGGCCTCAGCCGCCGGTACTAGGAAACATGCCATTTTTTTGCCCTCCTGTCTTGATGATAGTTTATAAATGGATTCCGGATCTGAAGATCCTGAAACATCGCTGCGGATAGCGGCCGGGCCCGTTTCGCCAAGCCCGGCCCGCCAGGCCTGCATCCCGGGGAATCCCGCCATTTCAGCGCCATATTGCATCCGCCAGCCCGTGGCTCCCAAGGCAACCGCCAGCCCGCGGCCCCAAGGCAACCATCAGCCCGTGATCCCCAAGGCAACCATCAGCCCGTGAACCCCAAGGCAACCGTCAGCCCGTGCCTCAAGGCATCCGCCAGCCCGCGGCCCGCGAACC
>CAZOLD010000224.1:0-1514 GCA_964580595.1 uncultured Eubacterium sp. | reverse complement strand
GTGGTTCCCAAGGCATTCGCCAGCCCGTGGCTCCCAAGGCAACCGCCAGGCCCCGGATCGCGAACCTTAGGAGAAGCGGGAGACAATTTTGCGGATGGCGGCCGCGTTGTCCCGGTTCGTGCTCGCGATCTCGGACAGCTCGCTGGCCGTCTTCTCAATCTGCTCGTTTTTCTCCAGGACGTCCTCCTTGCTGACCGCGGAGCTGTCAGGGATATTGTCCACTCCCTCGATTTGCGTCCGGATGTTCTCCACGGCTTCCACGAAGATGCCGGAAGACTGCCCGATCTCCTTGATGATGGACTGAATCGCCTCGATGGAGACGGAATACTCGTCCGTGGCCTGGGAAAGCTGCCGGAACGAGGATTGCACGTCGTTTTGCAGGAACAGGACGATGTTGTCGAAGCACGCCTGGATCTTCGCGACGTTCGCCCTCGTCTCATTGCAGATATTCTGGATCTCGGACGCGGTGGCGGAAGAGCTGTTCGCCAGGTTCCCGATCTGGTCCGCCACGACGGCGAACCCTCTCCCCGCTTCCCCCGCCCTGGCCGCCTCGATGGAGGCGTTTAGGGACAGCATGTTCGTCTGGCTCGTGATGTCTAAGATTTGCGAGGCCATCTCCTCGATCCGCATGAGGGACTGCAGGCTCCCCATCGCCTCCTCGATCTTATCCTTATTTTCGTCAATCCGCTTGTTGGTGGAATGGATCGAGGAACTGACGGCGCCCTTCATCGACGACACCTTCTCCTCTAGCCCGTCGCTTTGCTCCGCGCCCGCCTGGATCTTGCTCTCCACCTGGGAGACGACGTCGGCGATCTGGCCGATCACGCTGCCCACGTGCCCCACCATCCCGGCGATGGTCTCCGTGTGCTCCGCGAATTGCTCGGTAGTGGAGGAATTCTCCTCCACGCACTTAATCAGCGTGTCGGAGGAATCCGTCATGTCAACCGCGGATTTTTCCAAGGAGTCCGAGCAGGAGCTTAGCGTCCCCACGATTTCTTTCAAGGAGTGGTAGAGGGAATCCAGCGCGGAGGAGATCTGCCCGATCTCGCTTTGGGATCCCATGTATTTCTCCAGCTTCTCCCCCTTCTCCAGCTTCAGGTCCTTCAGCTGGATGATATATTCCTCGATGTATTTCAGCGGGGCCGTGTCGTGCCGGATCAGCAGCCAGGAAAAGAACCCGATCAGAAGATCCGCCACCAGGCAGATCGCCCCCAGGACTTTCATGCTGTCGTTGATCGTCGCGTAAATCTTCTGCTCGTTGTTCCTAGAGACAAGCGCCCATTGGTACTTCGGCATATATTCGTAGATGGCGATGGACTTGTCGCCCTCGTCCTCGTATTCCAGGAAGCCGCTTTCCTCGACCGACTTCCCCTGCAGTCCGGAAATGATGGAAAGGAGCGTCTGATCCTCGATCTCCTGCGCCAGCAGGGACTCGTCGGCGTCGAAAATATACGTCCCTGTCCCGACATTGACCATGGAATACCCGGTGCCTTCGGTCTGCATGGAGGCCAGCA
>CAZOLD010000223.1:0-2700 GCA_964580595.1 uncultured Eubacterium sp. | reverse complement strand
GTCGCGGTGAGGAAGGACGGGTATGAGAAATACCTGCAGGACGCGCCCATCATGCAGATTGACCCGTACAAGAAGACGAGCATCGGGCTTCAGTATTACGTGGACTCGGATTACGTGATTAATTATACGAAGGACAGCAAGCACGATTACACGAGCGATATCATGACGATGTACGCGAATTACATCCGCAGCGGGGAAGTGATGGAGAAGGTGATCGACGCCGCGGATCTCTCCGTCACGCCGGAGGAATTCAGCGAGCTTTGCACCGTGGAACAGGTGGGTTCCACCATGACGATCTGGATCACCTACCCCAAGGAGGACAAGTTAGACGCGATCGCGGAGGCCGTACGCGGCCTGGTAAGCGAGAAAGAGCCGGATCTGCAGGCGATCGGGTCGCATTCGCTCAAGGAGTTGGAAGGGTATAGGAACACGGTCGTGGATTCCGCCCTGCTGGAGCGGAAGACGACGCTCATCAATACGATTGCCTCGCTGGATTCGCAGCTGACGGCCGCGAAAGGCGCCATGACGCCGGAGCAGCTTAAGGTTTTCGAGGCGGATCTGGCTAAGGAACTCGGTGAGGCGGGCGAGGAAGAAAAGGAAGAAGCTCCCAGGCTCAACTTGAAGTATCTGGTGCTTGGCGGGTTCCTCGGCGTTTTCCTGGTATGCGTGTGGATCGCGTGCATCCCGATTTTCTCCGGGAAGCTGCAGGCCCCTGAGGATCTCCGCAGCGCCTACGGGGTGCGCCTGTTAGGGGAGATCCACGCGGAAAAGAGGAAGGATCGTTTCCTTTCCGTCATTGACGACAAGCTCCTCGCGATCAAGAACAGGGGCCGGAAGGAGATGGATCTGGGGCAGCAAATCAAGATGGCCTGCGTCAACACGGCGGCTTCCTGCAAGCAGCAGGGGATTGACAGCATTTTCATGACGGGGAGCGATTATGAGTCCCTAGACGAGAAGCTGCTGAAGTCGATTAAGGACGAGCTGTCCGCGCAGGGCATCAGGGTGAAGGAAGGCGCGAACATGTCTTATGACGTCGGGTCCTTGCGGAAGGGCATCGAGTTGGGCAGCATCCTGTTCGTGGAGAAGAAGGGCCAGTCCCGCTATGAGGAGATCGAGCACGAGATCGGCCTCGCGAGGGAGCGGGGCTGCAACATCATAGGAGCGGTTGTTTTCGCATAAGTTTTCACATAATCAGGAGCAGCGTAACCGCGAAAGGGAACGCGGCGGTTACAGGGAGGGCAGAAAATGGGAAGTGATACGCGCAAGAAGGCGGGGAGCAAGAAGAAGCGCTTGAGCAGGCGGAAGCGCCAGAGGAGGAAGGTCATACTGGTAGTCGTGACGGTCCTGCTGGCCTTGGTTTTCCTTGTTCTCGCATTCGCGTGGAGCAAGTATGACAAGCTGGGTCGGGTCTTGATCCAGGAGAAGGATTTGACGTTCAACGACCTTGCGCCGGAGACGGAGGAGGCGATGAAGGGATATTTCAACGTCGCCGTGTTCGGGCTGGACAACCGCTCCACCGGGAATTTTGAGAGCGGCAACAGCGACGCGATCATCATCGCGAGCATCAACCGGGAGACAAAGGAGATCCGGATGGTCTCGGTCTACCGGGATACCTACCTGGATATCGGGGAGAACAGCTTCCACAAGGCGAATTCCGCCTACGCGAACGGCGGGCCGAGGCAGGCGATTGACATGCTCAACAAGAACTTGGACTTGAACATCACGGATTACGTGAGCGTGGATTTCAGCTCTGTCGTGGAGGCGATAGACCTCCTAGGCGGGATCGAGCTGGACATTACGGAGGAAGAGGTTGGCTTCATGAACGATTACATCGACACGACCAACCAGATCACGGGGCACAGCAGCGGCCATGTTTCCGCGGGCACGGGCGTCCATGTGGACGGCGTGCAGGCGACGGCATATTCCAGGATCCGCTATACGGAAGGATGGGATTACAAGCGGACGGAGCGCCAGCGCACGGTCATCACGAAGATGTTCGAGAAAGCGAAGCAATGCGACATCATGACGCTGAACAGCCTGCTGGACGAGATCCTGCCGCAGGTCTCGACCAGCCTTAGCGCGACGGAGCTTTTAGGGCTGGCCAAGGACGCGACGTCCTACACCATGGGCGAGAATACGGGATTCCCGTTTGACAAGCAAAGCGTGGAAAGCATGGGCTATATCGTGGCGCCCGTTGACCTTGAGAACAACGTCGTGCAGCTGCACCAATTCCTGTACGGGAACGAGGTTTACACGCCTTCCCAGACGGTGAAGGATATCAGCGCGGCGATACGGGCAAATACGGGGGTTTGAGCGCGAGATGGGATTTCATAAGAGGCTGGCCGCGGCATTGCTGGCCGCGTGCGTGATGGTTTCCTGCGTGGGGCCAGACACGGCGGCTCCCTGGGACGGGGAAGGCATGCGGCAGGTGTTTGCGGCGGAGAGCGGATCATCAGAAGAGGCCCCGGCGGGCGGCGGTACCGCGGAAGGGGATGTGTCGGCGGAGAGCGGATCATCAAAAGAGGCCCCGGCGGGCGGCGGTACCGCGGAAGGGGATGTGTCGGCGGAGAGCGGATCATCAAAAGAGGCCCCGGCGGGCGGCGGTACCGCGGAAGGGGATGTGTCGGCGGAGAGCGGATCATCAAAAGAGGCCCCGGCGGGCGGCGGTACCGCGGAAGGGGATGTGTCGGCGGAGAGCGG
>CAZOLD010000222.1:0-2702 GCA_964580595.1 uncultured Eubacterium sp. | reverse complement strand
ACATGGACGGCGAGGAGGCGGCTGCCAAATACGGGCTGGGCGGCGGCGCGGGGAACGGCGGCGGTGCGGGGAATGGCGACAGTGCGAGGAATGAGGGCGACGCGGGGAACGGCGACAGTGCGGGGAACGGCGGCGCGGGGAATGATGCCCGCGACGGCGGATCCGGGCAAGGCGCCGCGATATTTTTTCATTCCCGCGCGGAGCGCGAGCAGGATTGGAAAACCATATCCGAGCGCATGGAGACGGACGTCTTGATGTTCAGCAACGGGCATTATGGCGAAGCCGGCAGCATGGTCCAAAACCTGAAATCGGTGAACCGGGAAAAATACGATTACGCGTCGTTCCTAAAAAAATTTGCCGTGATGGGCGAGGCGATGAAAATCAATGACGACGAATTTGACTATATTTTTTATACCTACGGTTTACAGCGATATAAGAACATGCCGCTGATCGAGCCTCTGGAATATAAGGAAATCAAGGCGATTAAGGATTTCGTGATCGCGATTGACACATCAGGCTCCGTTATCGGGGACCTTGTGCAGGCTTTCGTCCAGAAAACCTATAATATCCTAAAGACGACGGAAAGTTTTTTCACGAAGATCAACTTGCATATCATCCAGTGCGATAATGAGATCGAGGAACATGTGAAGCTCACGTCCCAGGAGGAATTCGACCGGTATATCGGGACCATGTCGTTAAAAGGGTTCGGCGGCACGGATTTCCGGCCGGTATTCCGGTATGTTGACGAGCTGGTGCGAAAGAAGGAGTTCACCAACCTGAAGGGCATGATATACCTTACCGACGGTTATGGCGAATTTCCGGCCAGGAAGCCGGATTACGAGGTCGCTTTCGTGTTTATCGACGAACGGTATGAAATCCCGGATGTGCCCCCGTGGGTCATACGTTTGATCCTGCAAAAAGACGAAATATGAGGGACCGGGGCACAGACTGCCGGCACGGTAAGCGGGAACGGCGGCGGGGATAAGGATACATATAAGGATATTGAAATGGAAATGGATATGGATATGGAGGAGCATGATGACAATCAAGGAAGCGAAGGAGCAGATTAAGAACGCGATACGCGCGTATTTGACGAAAGACACGTTTGGGAACTATGTCATCCCGGTTGAGCGGCAAAGGCCCGCCTTTCTCATGGGGCCTCCCGGGGTCGGCAAGACCGCGATCATGGAGCAGATCGCGTCCGAGCTGGGGGTCGGATTGGTCAGCTATTCCATGACGCATCACACGCGGCAGAGCGCACTGGGCCTGCCTTTCATCGAGAGGAAGAATTATGGCGGCAAGGAATACAGCGTGTCCGAATACACGATGTCGGAAATCATTGCCTCCGTCTATGACATGATGGAGCAAACCGGCATTCGGGAGGGCATCCTGTTCCTGGATGAGATTAATTGCGTGTCAGAGACCTTGGCGCCCGCCATGCTGCAATTCCTGCAATATAAGATCTTCGGCAGGCACAGGGTTCCGGACGGCTGGATCGTGGTGACCGCGGGCAACCCGCCGGAATACAATAATTCCGTCCGGGAATTTGACATCGCCACGTGGGACCGCCTGAAACGCATTGACGTGGAGCCGGATTACGGCGCGTGGAAGGAATATGCCTACAAGAAAAACACGCACGCGGCCATCATTACCTACCTGGACATCAAGAAAAGCGATTTTTATAAAGTGGAAGCCACCGTTGACGGCAAGAGCTTTGTCACCGCGCGCGGCTGGAGCGACTTAAGCGACATGATGCGCCTGTATGAGCAGCATGACATCCCGGTGGACGAGAGGCTCATCGCGCAGTACCTGCAGGACAAAAAGACGGCCAAGGAATTCGCCGTCTATTATGACCTGTTCAACAAGTACAAATCGGATTATCAGGTCGAGGGCATATTGGCTGGCACGTCGTCCGGGGAGATTAAGGAGCGTGCCGGGACAGCCGAATTCGACGAGCGGCTCGCGTTGCTAGGATTAATTTTAGACGCTGTCTCGGAGCGGATGCGCACGGTATACCTGGAGGAGCAGACGTTGACGGAGCTGCAATCGTCCTTCCGGCAGCTGAAGGAGGAATTTTCCTCCGCCAAGGTTGACGCGGACAAATCTATCGAAACGCAAATTCACGCGATACAGAGAAGGATCGAGTCCGGCAAGCTGTCGTCCACGTTGTCCCCGGACGATGAGTTCACCTTGCGAAGCGCGGCGGCGGGGATGGACGGCTTGCGGGCCGAGATGGCCGCGAAGTCGTTCGCGGATGGGAAGGCGGCGTTCAAGCCGGTGAAATCCTTTTTTGACAAGCGCGTGAGGGGCTTGAGGAAAATGGCCGACGGCGCCGGGCAGGAGCTTTCTAACGTGTTTGCCTTCTGCGAGGATACCTTCGGGGACGGGCAGGAAATGCTGATCCTGGTCACGGAGCTTACGGCCAACTTCTACAGCGCCCACTACATCGGTCGTTACGGCTGCAAAGAATATTTCGCGCATAATAAGGAGCTTCTCTTCTACGAAAGGCAAAAGGAAATCATCGGGCAGATTGAGGAGCTGACTTTGGAGGACTGAAGAGCCGCGCAAGAAACCCATCCCGCCGGATAACCAGATATCGGGATTGGAACGGCGGACCGTGAGGAGATGGCGCCGGGAGAAAAAGGAAGGAGGAAGCATGGGAAAGTGGTTCATTGTAAACGGCATATTTAGCAAAAGCCGTA
>CAZOLD010000221.1:0-2736 GCA_964580595.1 uncultured Eubacterium sp. | reverse complement strand
GATGGCCGCTCCCTCCCGCTTCCGGCATGGGGGATGCCTTTACCTGCTCCCCAGCCCGGCGAGGTATTTGCGCATGATCTTCCCTGTGGGCGTGCGCGGGACATGGTCCACGCATTCCAGGTCCGACGGCATCTTGTAAGGCTCCAGCTTCCCGGAAAGGAACTCATGCAATCCTTCCACGTCCGCCCTCCCCGCCTCAAAGACCACGAAAATTTTCGGCGTCTGCCCCTTTTTCGCGTCCTGACGAGGCACGCAAGCGCAGTCCCGCACGCCGGGGTATTCCAGCGCGGCGCGCTCGATCTCGTCCGGGATCACCTTGCGCCCGCTCACGTTTATGATGTCGCTGACGCGGCTGATGAAAAACAGATTCCCTTCCTTATCATAATAGGCCACGTCGCTCGTCACCACATACCCGTCCCGCTTCACCTTGTCCGTGAGGGCCTTCTTCTTGTAATAGCATTTCATGTTCATCTCGCCCTTAATGGCGATATACCCGTACTCCCCGGGCTTCGTGATGCGGTTGCCCGCCTCGTCGAACAGGGCCACCTCGGCATGGGCGGCGGGGCGCCCGATGCATCCGTCCTTCGGGTTCTCGTTGCAGTTATTGATAAGGCAGCATCCGGACTCGCTCGTGCCGTAAACATTATATAAGGTAATTTCGGGAAAACGCCGCAGGAACTCATCCTTGTCGCTCGCGCACACCGGGTAAATCGCCGTCTCCACCACCTGAATCTGCTTCGCGGCCTCGTTCAGCTTAGCGGAATCCGAACGCAGCAGCCGCTCAAGGTCAGAGGGGATCAGCGTCAGGCGGTTAACACCGTATTCCCGCACGAGCCGGAAAAACTCATCCTCCGTCCCCAGCCCCTGGAGCAGCACGCAAGTCGCGCCCGCGCAAAGGCCCGCCAGCACCCTGCGATACCCGAAAGTCAAGTTAAACGGGGCGCAGATCAGGAAAACGCTGTCCGAGGTAACCTGTGTGCCTATCGTCAGATTATCCACCGCAGTTCGGATGCTCCTGTTCGTGTGCACGATCCGCTCCGGCCTCCCCGTCGTCCCCGTCGTGGAAACAATCGCGCATTCGTTGTCAGGATCCGGGAAGGGGAAATTCCCCGCGGAATCCATGTAGGGCAGGTAAAATTCCTCCAGGGATTGTCCCGTATGCTTCGAAAAGGTCAGCGCCGGCTTGACAATGCCCGCAATCTCCTGCATTTTCCCCTCGGAGATATCCTTATCCAAGGGCACCGCGACCACCTGCGCGAGCTGGCAGCCCAGGAACGCCGGGAAATAGGACAGCAAATCATCCGCCTCCATGGCAATCCTGCTGCCCTTTCGCACCTTGTGCATCTTTATGGCCGTGCAGAACGCCGCCGCCCGCCGGTAAAGCTCCCGGTAAGTGAGGCTCCGCCCGTCATAGGCCAGCGCCGTCTTGTCCGGATAGCTGTCACAATTCCCGCTAACATCCCGTATCACGCTTTCCATTGAAACCACCCCTATCATTCCGGCAAGCCTCCTGCCGTGAATCGCGGTATCATTATAACACAAACCGAATTTTTTGACTACCACTTCCCGAACCCGATGGCGCGGGCACTGCCTTGGATTCCAAAATTCCAACAAAACCCCCACGCCCCGCAAACGCGGCACCGCTAAGGGGGGGAAGCCCATGGGCCTACCTGCAAGCAGTCCATCCGCTTGCCCAACATGCGGAGCGCCGCCATGGGGGGAAGTCCATGGATTGCCCCGCAAGTAGCCCATCCCCATGTCCAACATACGGGGTACCGCCATGGGGGAAAGCCCATGGATTGCTCCGCAAGCAGTCCGTCCGCCTGCCCAACATAAGGGGCACAGCCATGGGGGAAAGCCCATGGATTGGCCCGTTGCGATGCAACTCTCGCAATTTTTCCCTCCTCAGGGAACCGGCGTATTTCCATCGGCATGAAAAAATGTTATAATCCGGGTATCGGCGGCATACGCGCATGGCCGCGGCAAGCGGCACGGGATTCCCGCGCACCCGGCAAGGACGCGTTTGCCATAAAACCCCTGCGCCACGCAAGAAAAAGGCGCATTTCTCAAGGAAGGATGGATGGAAGGGCATGAAAAGAAGGGAAAAACCGTTAGGAGATAAAAACCTCATTGGCGCGAACGTGACAAAAATGCGGATGCTTTATCACATCAGCCAAAAAGAGCTGGCCATCAATATGCAGCTGGGCGGCGTGGACATCAACCTCTCCTCCCTCTCAAAATTAGAAGGGCAGACGCGGATCGCCACCGACAAGGAAATTTTCATCATCGCGAAAATATTTAACATGAGGATTGACGATTTGTTCGAGAACGTCAGCATCCGCCCGTCCTAGGGCGGATGGCCGCGCATGGCTGCTTAAAATATCTTTTGTCTTAAAATAAATCGATTCCTAAGATAAGAAAGAGAGCGTCCCCAGGAACACTCCTGGAAACGCTCTCCTTCTTATTGTCCGTCGGGGCACCTACGCCCCGCCCTAAATCCCGTCCCGGGCATCAGGCAAATGCCGCTTTGGCATCGGCCTGCCCTTTGCCCTGAATCCAGTCTCACATATCAGTAAATTGCGGACAGAATCACTTCGCAGCAGGCTTGATGATAGTTAAGTCAAACGACGTCTTCACCTGCTCCCCACCAACGTCAACAGTTACGTCGACCTTGTACTTGTATTCTACTCCTTCCTTTACCTGATCTGTGGCAACGGTCACAGTAAACTCATTGCC
>CAZOLD010000220.1:0-2739 GCA_964580595.1 uncultured Eubacterium sp. | reverse complement strand
AACAGGCTAGAAATCGTGTCCGCGAGGTAGGTGTTGATGCCGTCCTCGCCGCTCCCGGATTTCAAGTTCATGTTGACGACCATGACGCCGTCTTCCGTAAGGTGCTCCTTCACGAGCGCGAAGAACTCGGCTGACGACATTTGGAACGGGATCGTGATGTCCTGGTAGGCATCCACCATGATGACATCGTATTTTTCCTTTGAGGCGCGAAGGTACATCCGCCCGTCATAGGTCGCCACGGGGACGTCCTCGGGAAGCGCGAAATATTCCGTCGCGAGTTCCGTGATTTTCCGGTCGATCTCCACGCCCTCCACGGACGTGTTCCCAAAATATTTCAGGCACTGCCTGGCATATGTCCCCGTCCCCATCCCCAAAATCAGCACGCTCGCGCGGCTTTTTTCCGGGACGCCTGCCATGTACGGCGCGGCGAGCGCGTAATCATAGTACATATGGGTGAGGGAATCGTCCTTGCGCATGATGGACTGCACGCCGAAAAGCACGTTCGTCGAGAGCGTCACGCTCTCATCCGTCTCCTTGACCTGCAGGTAATTATAAATGGATTCCCCCTCATAGACGAGGTTGTCCTCCCAGAACGCGAAGCGGTTCGAATGCCCCAGCACGCTGAACACGACAAAGAGCAGGACGGCGCAGACGCACATCAAGGGCTTCGCCCGCTTGCTGATGAAGTAGGCAAGGGAGAGCGCCAAAAGGACGCCTGAGAAAATCAGGAACGTGATGGAGGTCCCGACGGCCGGGATCGTCACGAACGTCGGCAGGAACGTGCCGATGATGCTCCCGACCGTGTTGCACGCGCCTAACATCCCCACGACGCGCCCGTTGTCGTCAAGGCTGTCCACCGTATATTTCACGAGGGACGGCGTCACAGTCCCTAGCAGGAACAGCGGGAACACGAAAATCACCATGCAGGAAAGGAAGGCGGCCAGCGTCAGGAAATGGACATTCACCGTGGCCACCAGGAACGCGGACACGAGCAAAATCACGAACTTCCCGGCAAACGGGATTGCCGCGATCCATAAGGCCGCGATAAGCAGCCGCCGGTAGAGCCGGTCCGGATCCGGCGACTTATCCGCGCTCTTCCCGCCGTAGATGTTCCCGAGCGCCATGGCGATCATGATAGTCCCGATAATGATGGTCCAAACGATTTGCGACGACGAGAAATAAGGCGCGAGCAGGCGGCTCGCGCCAAGCTCGACCGCCATGACGGACATGCCGGAAAAAAATTCGGTCAAGTAAAGATAGTATTTATTTTTCAGCAGGCTGCTTTCTCGCATGAAACCCCTCCGTTATGTAAATCCTTCCTGCCCCGCCCCGCCCGGCAACGCGCCCATATATCCACGTTTCCCCGCAGGAACGCCCCCGAATCTACGGCGCGAGGTTCGGCCTGTCCTGGTCCGCGTCCGCCTTGAAGAACAGGGTCCCCTCCGCCTGGTAATGCGCCCAGATATCGACGTTTTCCCGCAGGAACGGCTCGAAGTAATTGGGGATGATGTTCCCGTCCCCGTCCTCCCTTTTGCGGAACCCCGCGTCCAGGGCCGCCTGCTCCGCGAACCCGTGCGTATAGAAATCAATATACTCATAGCCCTTCTGCTCCAGCAGCGAGAGGAATTCGCCGCCCAGGCCCGCGAACAGCCCGTGCTCGCCGATATAATCGACAATCCGCAGCACCGCGCTCCCGTTGCAGGCCACCTCGCGGGCGACCATCAACGCGCCGTCCTGCCCCCCCCCGCCTTCAGCCTGAAGCCCATAGACCTGGTAGCGATACCAGGGGTGCCTGAAATAGCGTTTCTCGAAATACCAGTTATCCTTATACGGGACCGCGTCCACGCTCCCCACGTCAAAATGTTGCAGGACCTCTTCCATCGAGCCGTACCCGCGCATGCGCGTGACGGGCGCGTCCCTCCTAGGCCTCGGCTCCCATTTCTTCCCTATCAAGGCAATCCGGTAATCCTCTACCCCCGGGTTGAGGAGGTAATAGTGGTCCAGCTTCGCTATCTTCTCCTGGAGAAATAATTTCCGCAAGACGACCGACGTGCGCGGGTTGGAGCCGTTCCCGAGCTGGTACCTGCACCCCGTAAGCGAGTAGACCCGCCGCACCAGCTCTAAGCCCAGCGACGGCATGTTCTCATGGTCGTCCCTCACCTTCCAGATGCTGCCCCAGATGTCCTTCCTGTCCGGATCCTCGCTAGATGAGCACCTTAGGAACCCGAACATCCCCTCCAGCTGCCCGGTCGCCCTCTCGATCGCCATCACCACGTTGACCGTCTCCCCGTCGATGTCCAAAAACTCATATTCAAACAGCTCCCTGCTCTGGGACATGACATGCCCCTTGCGCCAGCATTCGTCAATGAAACCCATGATCCTCGGGATATCTTCCCTGCGCCCGAGCCGGATCTCGTAACGCCCGTCATAATCATATTGCTTCATGTCTTCCCTCTCCTTCATCCTGCGGTTCCGGCGCGAACTTCCTGTAATTCTCGCTCTTCGGCGGGAAATCGTTGCAGTCCAGCCTCGGCAGCCGGTACCTGCCGTCCCCGTCCAAATCCGCCGCCCGCACCTCCGTCGTCAGACCCAGCGCGCAGCCTTTCCCCTTCACGTAAGAGATGACGGAATCGTCGTAATTCCCATAAGGATAGTTCATCACCCACGCGTCCCGGTCAATGAATTCCTCCATGGCATCTAGGGCCGAATCGACGTCCTCCCTCATCCGCTCCTTAGGCA
>CAZOLD010000219.1:0-2751 GCA_964580595.1 uncultured Eubacterium sp. | reverse complement strand
AAAGTCGAAAGACGGGAAGACGGGCGTCGTCATCGAGATGAAATACGCGGGGGATGGGAATCTAGACGGCGCGTGCCGGGACGCCATCCGGCAGATTGACGAGCGGCAATACATAGACACCTTCAAATATACGCGGATCAGGAAGGTGTTGAAGTACGGGGTTGGATGCTACAAGAAGACTTGCAGGGTCATGATCGGGGAAAGAGGGGCATCACGCTAGGGATCCTGATGGCAGACGGACGCCCCTTCATTTCCCCTATTTCCTCAAGGCCCTGATCCCGGACAGCCGCTCCAGCGCGGCCCTAAGCGTCTCATCCTGCTTCGCGAAATGGAAGCGGATCAGGTTCTTGGCGCCGTCCCGGAAGAAGCTGGATCCCGGGACGGCTCCCACCCCCACTTTCCGGGCTAAGTCCATGCAGAACTCCTCGTCGTCGTCATACCCGAACTCGCTGATGTCCACCAGGACGTAGTACGCGCCCTGCGGGTCGGTATATGACAGGCCAAGGTCCGCCAGGCCGCCCACGAAGATTTCCTTCATGTGCGCGTATTTCCCTTTCAGCCACTCGTAATACCCGTCCCCGAACCGGAGCCCGGTCACGGCGGCCTCCATCAGCGGGGCCGGGGCGCCCACGGTCAGGAAATCGTGGACCTTCTTGATCCTGTCCGCGACCTCGGGGCAGGCGATCGCGTACCCCAGCCTCCAGCCGGTGATGGAATACGTCTTGGACAGGGAGCTGCACAGAATCGTGCGCTCCCGCATCCTGGGCAGGGACGCCATGTAAACATGCTCATGCGGCTCGTAAACGATGTGCTCGTACACCTCGTCCGTGATCACGAAAAGGTCATGGCGGATCGCCATTTCCGCGATCATCTCCAGCTCCTCTTTGCGGAACACCTTCCCGCACGGGTTCGACGGGTTGCAAAGGATGAGGGCCTTGACCCCGTCCTCCTTCATGGCGCTCTCCAGCCTGTCCGGGTCAAACTCGAACGCGGGCGGCTCTAGCGGCACGTAGACCGGCTCCGCCCCGCTTAGAATGGCGTCCGCCCCGTAGTTTTCGTAAAACGGGGAGAAGACCACGACCTTGTCCCCCGGGTTGCACACGGACATCATGGCCGCCATCATCGCTTCCGTGCTCCCGCAGGTGACCACGATTTCCGCGTCCGGGTCGACCTTCATGCCGGAAAAATGCTCCTGCTTGTCCGCTAACGCCTCTCTGAAATTCTGCGCCCCCCAGGTCAGGGCATACTGGTGCGGCCCCTCCGCCGCGACTTGTGCCAGGCGCTCCGTGATCTCCTTAGGCGGGTCAAAGTCGGGGAAGCCCTGCGACAGATTAATCGCCCCGTACCGGTTGGAAACCCTGGTCATCCGCCGGATGACGGAATCGGTAAAAATTTTCGTCCTATTCGATAACTCGGGCATCGCGACCCTCCTTAAAAATACCCATGATACCTCTTCTGCGCGACCGCGTGATATACCAGGTCGATCATGGTGTTGAAATCAAATACCGGAAGCCCGCTGGCCGCCTGGATATCCCTGGCGTACGGCGGCAGGTCGCTGCATTCCAGCAAAATCGCCCCGATTTCTGGCCCCTGCCCCAAAGACTCCCTCACGGCCCCGCACAATTCCTCCGAGAGCTTCTTGTTATCTAACGTCGTTTCCCCATAGCGGATCGCGTGAAACGCCGGCAGGCTCCCGACGTCCCTCACGATGAGGCGGTCTTTGTCGGCGCCGGCAATCGCGCGCACGGCCCCGTCTATGTCCCCGCCGCTGGCCGCGAGGGTCAGGATTTTCTTCTTGGGGGAGATCGCCAGTTGGATCATCGGGAGCTGGCATAGGCTGGAAAGGAAAACCGGGACGTCCACCGCCTTGGCCACCGCTTCCTGGAAATGGATGAAATAGCCGCACGCGCCGATGATGGCGCGGACTCCCTCCCGTTCCAATTCCCTCGCGGCGCCCACGATTTCCCCTTCCAGGGAGCGGTCCCCCTCAAACAGCCGCTCGATCGGGAAGCACAGCTTCTTGTAGAGCACCGGGAAGGGGTAGGTGGTGGCGTTCGCCACGTTGCCCGGCATTTTCGGGTAAACGAGGTCCACCGCGATGATCCCGATCGCGAATCCGGAAGAATAATGCGAGGGAACCGTAAAGACGCCCGCCAAATCCTCCCTGCCCTCCAGACTCCCCTGCCACGTCATCGGTACGTCCCTTCCCTCAAGTAGGCCAAGAGGCCGTCCTTGTCCAGGTGCCCGATGCCCAGATCGTCCAGCGTCAGGCCGCCGGCGTAGAAGTCCTCGCCCGTCATGACGGAGGCCAGCGTGATCATGCTGTCAATCACGGGCGTCGCCACGCCGTATTTCTTGCCCAGCTCATGGTAAATGTGGCAGCCCACCGGGATATCCTCCGTGATGTAGCGGTTCTTTATGGTAAACGGCCCCGTCCCGAACCCGGTCGCCCACTGCTCGTCAAACGGGACGATGCAGTCGTCGCCCATGTATTCCGGGCCTAATATGCTAGTCCTCGACAGGAAATTCTTCTTCGGGAAATACTGGATCCCGACGCCCATCGCCTCCGCGAGCGCGACTTCCTCGTTATAGAACGCGTATTGCACTTCCGCGATGGACTCGCAATAGGCGTGGCTGTAGATCGAATAGCTGTATTTGTCGTTCCCGCCGAAAATCCTTCCCCAGTTCTCCATCACGCCCACCCCGAGGAGCGTCCCCGGGCAATGCAGGACCGGGTTCACGTTGCTAAAG
>CAZOLD010000218.1:0-2759 GCA_964580595.1 uncultured Eubacterium sp. | reverse complement strand
CCCGAGGAAGCGCCAGGGCCGCACCCTGACGCCAGGAGAATTATGGCAAGGGCCGCCAGCATTCGCGTTGCTTTCCTTTTCATCATGACGTTTCCCTCCTCCTTCTTTTCTTCTAATCTGAAAGCCCAGCCGCAATGCCCATGCGGATGGACTGCCCGCAGGCAGATCCGCATGGACATTAGCGACGCTAACCCGTATGAGGGCAATAGCCCTGGCTTGCGAATCCGTGGGCTTTCATCCAAGGTAACGCCCCGCTTGCGGGGCATGGGGGGTTACTCTTGATTCGCTTTTTTCGCTTTCCCCAGCCATCCGGCGAGGCCGTGCCCAAGCACGGCGAACAGCGTCATGATGGCAGCCATGTCAAGCAAATAGGGCAAAAGCGGCTCATCGAAATCAAAAAAGGCAAAGCTCTCCTTAAGGAACAGGTAGTCCGGGAACCGGCGCTTGAAAAACGCGTATACGCCGTAAGCGGACGCGAGAAGCGCCAGCGCGCGAAGGATAAGCCTCCGGCTCGCGCTCGCTTTTCCCCCGTGGGCAAGCGCCTTGACGCGGCCCAGGATGCCCTGCCAATGCAAGCCGATATGGAGGGACATCAGGAGGAATCCCCAGAACGCGCAAGGCAGATGGATCCGGCGCGCAAAGGAGGCTCCCGCCGGAAAGCTCAAGAAGGGGAACGCATATTCAGACATCATGATCCCGCTGACGGCCATCATGAGGATGTCAGCCAGCAAAAGCAAGTTCACCGCCGTATGAAAAACACGGGCGGCGCCGTAGCGTCCCCGAAGCAGCGCCGGGAACCAGCGCGAATTCAGGGCAAGGTGAAAGATGAGCAGCGCCAGCATCGCAGCGCCGATCCACTCGTGCGCCGCCTCGCCGGTCAGGTGCCTTGCCATGAGCAGGGGGAGGAGCGCCGCCATCCCGATATCGATAATTGATCGTAACATTCTTTTCCCCTTTGTTTGTCATCCGCCGCGGGGCAGCTTCCCGCGCCCGGTCAGCATATCTTTTCCTTGCCCGGGATGCCGCGGCGGCTCCTGACTTTGCCGCGCCCGCGCTTTGCGCTTGCGCCAATCAGCGGATATTTTCCCGTCCCGATCTCAAGCAAATTGCCATTCTCGGCGTCCCGTACAGGCTCCGCCGGGATTCCCATGCCGCCCTTAGGCCCATATGGGAAAGCGAGGCTCGCTTAAAACTGCGCTTTCAGGATTTCCGCGAATTCCTCGACGTAATACCCGCTGTTGTCCGCTTTCCAAAACGCGCAATAGCTGCGGCGGATTGGCTTCCCGTTCCGGCAGAGGGGGAGGCAGGCGATCTTATCCGCGAGCTGGGCGGGAGGCGCGCCGCCTTCCAGGGGAAGGTACCCCTTGCCGCTGATCACCATGAGCCGGGCCTCGTCCAGCGTTTCGGCGAATAGGAATTCCCCCTCGATGCCATAAATCTCGCTGTAGTATGTCCGCTCGTTCTCCCTCTGTTCTTTTGACGCGACCAGGATGCACGGCGTATGCCGCAGATCGCCGGCCTCGGCGCGGGAAAGGCGCGCGATCGGGTTCCTGGAGGATATCTCGATATGGCAGCCGATGACCGTCAGGACTTCGTTCACGTACGCGTCGGAAAAAGCCCTGCGCTGGTCGTTTAGGACCAGGTCGGCCTGCCCGGCGCGAAGCCATCCATAAAGGTCCTCATGGTTCCCGTAACGGACATTGATGGGGATGTCGGGATGCCTCGCGGCAAATTCCGCCACGGCCTTTTGGAGCTCATCCCCGCCGTACCCCTTAAGGTAGCCGATCCGCAGGGAGAAATCGTCCCCGGCGGCAATCTGTTTCGTTTCCTCGCACAGCCGGTCAAAGTCCGCCATGAGCGGCAGGCTTTCCTCGTAAAAATGCTTCCCTGCGGGCGTCAGAGAAAAACGCCGGTTTTCCCGGTTCAGGAGCTTTGCCCCTAGCTCGCGCTCCAATGCCCGCACCTGCTGGGAGATCGCCGACTGCGAGACATAGCATTCTTCCGCCGCCTTGCTGAAGCTGCCGAGGCGAACGACTGCCTGGAAATAACGAATTTGCCTTAACATGGGCGCTGCCCTTTCCTTTCTGCTTGGAACGGCACGGATAAGCGCCGCCCCATATCCGGATGCGCCAAATCACCGGAAAGCCTCTTTCATGCTATCTTGCCTATGTTGTGAAGGAACTCCAAGTATTCATCATAACAGCCGGACAATGCTTCCTTGAACTGTTCCACTGTCTCGAACTGTCCCGCGTTCCCATTTGGCGCGTCATACCTGCCGATTGTCATGTGCGCCGCATATCGGATTCGCTTCGGCTTGCTGAAACCATGTTGGCTTAGGCGGTACTGCTCCGCGTCGTCATACAATATGGCGTCTTGGACATCGCGTGCGGAAACCTCCCGGCCGTCGTTTTTGGTTGCCGGTTTCATCGTGATCGGGAACACGTATCGCTCCGCATTTTGATCCCAGCTTGCCTCGATTTGCAGGTAAAATTCGCATTTTGCCCCTTTTATGTCCAGAACATTATCGCCGGAACCGAACCAAAAACCATGGAAACCGCCGTTTGGGTTGCTCACATAGCCGTACCCCGCCCAGGGGTTCTTTTCCTGCGCGGCATCGGCGTTACTCTGCGCGGCATCGAAGATACTTTTTAGGTGATCGTAAAACGCGTAAATCTGATTCTCGTTCCAGTCGGGAATCGGCAGGGTGGAATACTTCTCCGCTTCCTGATAATTCTCGCCCAAGTATGAAAAATAGTCCA
>CAZOLD010000217.1:0-2817 GCA_964580595.1 uncultured Eubacterium sp. | reverse complement strand
GGCGCGGAAGAGCGACACCAGCGCGAGAAAGTAGCCATGGATGACGGGCGGGTGGTGGCCTCGGTTGACGCAGGTTGCGCCATGGGCGACGGACGGGTTATGGCCAAGGGCGACGGCTTGCGCGGGAAAGAGATGCCGCCGCGGGATGGCAGCCATAAATGGCGAACCGGCTACGGCCGGCGCGGAAAAACAGCCAAGGGCAACGGCAGGGTTGCGGGAAACAAGGAATCGGAATCATGAAAAATCAGGAAGGACTCATCCCATGAAAGAAAGGATCAAGTTTTATATCGGGCGCATCAAGGCGGGGCGCCTGTCGGAAATGAAGCGGCAGATCATCTGGATTTACCAATACGCGAAACGCTATTGGCTCATCATGGTGCTTTACACGCTCCTTGGCATGGTAGGCACGGTAGTCGCGCTGCTCACCAGCCTGGTTTCCAAGGATCTCGTTGACATCATAACCGGCCGCGAGACCGGGGAGATCATCCAGACATTCTGCATCATGATCGGCCTGAATGTCGGGACGACCTTCCTGAACCAGATTTCCGACTATGCCTCCAGCTACTTAAGCCTGCGGGTGGACGCGGAGATCAAGGCCGACATCTTCTCCAAAATCCTGGTGACGGACTGGGAATCCCTGACGGCGTACCATACGGGCGACCTCCTGACGAGGTGGGGCTCGGACGCTTCCACCATTTCCAGCGGCGTCCTGAACTTCGTGCCGAACGCGCTGATCTACCTGTTCCGTTTCATCAGCGCGCTTGCCATGGTCATTTATTATGACGCGTCCTTCGCGATATTCGCGTTCCTGGGGATGCCGGTCAGCCTCCTGCTCTCCCGGACTCTCTTAAACCGCATGGTGAACAATAACAAGCGGAGCGCGGCCATGGGCGCGAAAATGTCCGGGTTTAACCAGGAGACCTTTTCCAACATCCAGACCATCAAGGCCTTCGACCTCATCCGCCTCTACATCGATCGTCTGAAGCAGCTCCAGCAGGAATATATCACCATGAAGCTGGATTTCCAGAAAATGTCGATGGGCACGTCGATGCTCCTCTCGACCGTCTCCCTCCTCGTTTCCTACGCGTCCTACGGCTGGGGGATTTACCGCGTGTTCACCGACGCCATCAGCTACGGCACGATGACGATGTTCCTAAGCCTTTCCGGCACGCTGACCGGGACGCTGCACAACCTGACTTCCCTGGTGCCCGCCACGATTTCCCTGACCACTTCCGCGGGGCGCCTCATGGACATCGTGGAGATGCCGCGCGAGGACTACAGCAAGGACGAGGAGACGAACCGGTTCTACGAGGCCAACAAAGACCAAGGCATCAGCCTCGTCGTGAAGGACCTGGATTATTCCTACCATAACGGCACGGAAGTCTTCAAGGGGGCTTCCCTGGAAGCGCACCCGCATGAGGTCGTCGCGCTCATCGGGCCGTCCGGGGAGGGCAAGACGACGATGATGCGGCTCATCCTCGCGCTCATACGCAGCCAGGGCGGGACCGCCACGCTGCGCGGCCAGGAAGGCGGGGAGGGGAACAGCGTCCCGATCACGCCGTCCTCGCGGAAGCTTTTTTCCTACGTGCCGCAGGGAAATACCATGTTTTCCGGCACGATTGCGGAAAATATGCGCAATGTCAAGCCGGACGCCACGGACGAGGAGATCGTCGAGGCCTTGCGCCAATCCTGCGCGTGGGAATTCGTGAGCAAGCTTCCGGACGGCATCAACAGCGAGATTAAGGAACGCGGCGGCGGCTTTTCCGAAGGCCAGGCGCAGCGACTCTCCATCGCGAGGGCTCTGCTGCGGCGCTCCCCCATCCTTCTCTTAGACGAGGCGACCTCCGCGCTGGACGTGGCGACGGAGCATGATGTCCTGAAAAATATCATGTCGGACAAATACCCCAGGACCTGCATCGTGACCACGCACCGCCCGTCCGTGCTGAACGCCTGCAAGCGCGTCTACGCCATCCGCGACAAGAAATGCGTCTGCCTGAGCGAGGAGGAGATCGCGCGGCAGTTCCAGACGGAAAAATAAATATAAGTGATGCTTTTTGGCTCGCGGGCAGCGGGGACGCACAACGAGCGAAGCGACATTGACCTCGCGGCAAGCGGCGGGGACATTCCCAATTTCCGCCTGGACCTAAACGACGGCGCGTGGACGCTTCTGACCTTTGACGTCGTGGATTTGGACCGGGGAATCCCCGATGAGCTGGAAAAAGAGATAAAAAGGGACGGGGTAACCATATATGAAGAAAGTCGATAATTTCTCGAAAAGCCTGAAGGTTCTTAAATCGGCGAACTTTCAGCTTGCCGACGATGACGAGATATACAGGACGGGCATTATCGGGCAATTCAACCTGACCTTTGAGCTTGCGTGGAAAGCATTGCAGGCCGTCATGGGAGAGCACGGCGTAAGCGGCGTAAGCGGATCCCCGAGGGAAATATTGCAGATGGGTTACAAGTTCGGCTTCCTTGACGATCCCGAAATATGGCTTTCCATGCTTAGCAGCCTCAATTCCTCCGTCCATGTTTACGATGAGGAAAAGACCGACGAGCTGCTTTTGCTGATTCGCGACAGCTATATCCCAGCGTTTTCCGTCTTGGAAAGCACGCTGCGGAAAAAACTGGATTTTCCTTTGCATTTTTAAAAATATCCGGTATACTCTTCGTGTAGGTTTTTTGGAGGAGTACCCAAGAGGCTGAAGGGTCTGGCTTCGAACACCAGTAGGTCGGTGATCCCGGCGCGGGGGTTCAAATCCCTCCTCCTCCGTTATGGATTGACGCGCCGCGCGGCGGAGTTTTGGCTGCGCGGCG
>CAZOLD010000216.1:0-2827 GCA_964580595.1 uncultured Eubacterium sp. | reverse complement strand
TAGGCAGACACAAAAGACTTAAAATCTTTCGGGGGCGACTCCGTGCCGGTTCAAGCCCGGCTACCTGCACGATTCGGGATCCGCTTTTTGCTGGCAGCGAAGGCGGGTCCCTTTTGCTGTCCGGAATGTCCGCGCCGGCATCTTTTCCCGTGGCGCGCGGGCGGGATCCTCTAGCCGCTTCCTATTGAAAAAAACGCAAAATAGTTTATAATGGATAGGGGAAGGAAGGTGAGCTATGATGGGAACGGCACAAAAAGAGGGTAAGAAACAGCAAAAAGAGGGTAAGAAACAGCAAAAAGAGGGCAAGGAGCAGGGGAAGCGGAAGAGGAGCCTGCGCGGCGCCGTCATGCTGCTGTGCGCCGGAATCGTGGTCCTGATGGAGTTCGCGGTGGGGGGCGACGCGATTTTTTCCACGAGGACAATGTCTGATTACACGAAAAGCACCTACCGGGAAGCGGTGGACGCGGGGTACCGGACGGAGATCAAGTCGCAGGTGCAAAGCGTCATCGCCATTTTGCAGGGCGAGTATGACAAGGCGCAGTCCGGCGCGCTCACAGAGGAAGAGGCGAAGGAAGAGGCCAAGGAAATCGTGCGGATGATGCGTTACCGGGACGATGAGAGCGGGTACTTCTGGATCGACGATACGGAGTACAACCTGGTGATGCACCCGGTGCTTACGGATCAGGAGGGGCAGAACCGCCGTGACCTAGAGGATCAGAACGGCGTGATGATTGTCCAGGAAATCATGAAGGTCTGCCAGTCGGACGAGAAGGGCGGGTACAACGAGTTCGCGTTCACGAAGGCGGACGGGAAGACCGTGGCGCCGAAGGTCGCGTACTCACAGCTGTTCGAGCCTTGGGGCTGGGTCGTTTCCACAGGCAATTACGTAGACGACATGCAGGCCGACATGGCGGAGGTGGAGGACAAGATTTCCGACACGGCGACGGACATGCTGCTGCGGACGGACACGATATCCGCGCTGGCCATCATCGTCGCGCTCGTGATCTCTTTCGTGTTCGGGACGCGCATGGTGAAGCCGTTAAAGGAGATCCAGGGGTTCGCGAAAAAGATGTCGGAAGGGGACCTCACGGGCGATATCAAGGTCAATTCGAGCAATGAGATCGGGCAGACGGCGGATCTTTTGAATATCGCGCAGCACAACATGGAAAAGCTGCTGCATGACATCCTGGATGTTGCGGAAGGCGTCAAGGGCTCGCTGACCAAGTTTGACGACGCTTTCGGGAACATGAAGGTTTCCATCGGGCAGACTTCCGACGCCGTGAACTCCATCGCCGGGAACGTGTCGGAGCAGGCTTCCTCCACGGATAACGCGGCGGACGAGGTCAATGTCATGGCGGAGCGGATCGCGAGCACGGACGAGGCCATCAAGGTCCTAAACGATAACGCCGACAACATGAAGCATTTAAGCGAGCAGTCCATGGAGACGTTGGGCAACCTAAGCGACGTCAATGAGAAGGCGCGGCAGAATATCACGGCGATGTACCGGCAGACCGAGGCGACGAACCAGGCGGTGAAGAAAATCGAGATCGCGGCGAACCTCATCAACGAGATCGCGGACCAGACGAACCTGCTCGCGCTGAACGCGAATATCGAGGCCGCGAGGGCCGGGGAATCCGGGCGCGGCTTCGCGGTGGTCGCGGACGAGATCGGGGAGCTCGCGCGCCAGTCCACCTCATCCGTCGAGGAGATCCGCAAGGTCATCGAGGAGCTGATGAAGAATACGGAGAAATCCGTGCAGATCATGGAAGAAATCAACCAGTCCCTGGATGTGCAGACGGACTCCATGGACGAGACGCGCCACGCTTTCGAGGAGCTATACCAGGAGCTGGACAGCTGCGTCGTGGCCGTGCGCTCCATTGACACGATGACGGGGGAAATCGAGAAGCAGAGGGCGAATGTGACGCAATCCCTAGGCGTGCTGAACGACTTAGCGCAGAATAACGCGGCTGTCGCGCAGGAGACGTCGGCGATGACGGGCGAGCTTTCCGGGTTCGTGGATAATTCCAACCAGATCGTGCTGGATTTGGACGGGAAGGTGAAGACGCTCCTCCGGGATATCGAGAAGTTCCGGATTGATTAGAAACTTGTGCTTGTATTGCAAAAATAGGTTTGCTATAATGAATCGGTGCTGTGGGTTCGGTTAGGAGGATTTGCGACATGAATGATGAGAATAACGTAGTGGAGCCGGGAGGCCAGGCGGATCCGGGGGATTCCGGTGCGCAGGGCGGCGGCCAGGACGGCGAGCCAGCCTTCCAGCGTGGGGCGCAGGGCGATTACCGTCAGGATGGCGAGGCTGCCTTCCAGCGAGGAGTCCAGGGCGATTACCGTCAGGGCGGCGATGCGGCCTTCCAGCGGGGCGTCCAGGGCGAGTACCGTCAGGATGGTGAGCCAGCCTTCCAGCGGGGCGTCCAGGGCGATTACCGTCAGGATGGCGAGCCAGCCTTCCAGCGTGGTGCGCAGGGCGGTTACCGGCAGGATGGCGATGCGGCCTTCCAGCGGGGTGCGCAGGGCGATTACCGTCAGGATGGCGAGGCGGCCTTCCAGCGGGGCGTCCAGGGCAACTACCAGGAAGGCGGGCAAGGCTACCAGGACGGCTCCAGGCCAGGGAACGATCCGGGCTACCAAGGGGGAGCGCAGGGCGGATCCTGGCAAAGCGGCGGGCAGGGATACCAGGACGGCTCCAGGCCAGGGAACGATCCGGGCTACCAAGGGGGAGCGCAGGGCGGATCCTGGCAAAGCGGCGGGCAGGGATACCAGGACGGCTCCAGGCCAGGGAACGATCCGGGCTACCAAGGGGGAGCGCAGG
>CAZOLD010000215.1:0-2837 GCA_964580595.1 uncultured Eubacterium sp. | reverse complement strand
AGGATGATGCTATTGGAATACATGAGCATGCCGTTCCTGATGGAGTACTTCAAAGTAAAGGACATCTTTTTTCACGACGAGGCATTCTTCCGGGATTATAACAGGGAGCTTGACGACGACGTGTGCCTAGAGTGTTTTTATGGGGTGAATGAAGATGAATAGGAAGGTCACGGCCATCGTGCCGGCCAGGAAAGAAAGCAAGGGCCTGCAGGGGAAAAACACATTGCCATTCGGAGATGCCACGCTGCTTGGGCATAAGCTGTCGCAACTTAAGGGCGTCAACGAGATCCATGAGATTGTCGTCTCGTCGGACGATGACGAAATCCTGGGTATCGCCACGGAATACCATGTGTCCGCGATGAGGAGGCCCGTGGAGTACGCGGACCGGGCAACGCCCTTCGGAAAATTCGTAGAGCACATCTGCTCGCAGGTGGGAGGGGATGATGTGCTTTGGGCCTGCTGCACGTCGCCCTTTGTGGAGACAAGCCTTTATTCCAAGGCCATACGGCTGTACTGGGAAAAATTGGGGGAAGACTATGACTCCCTTATCACCGTGCGGAAGCTCAAGAGGTTTGTCCTTGATAAAAACGGGCCCGTAAATTACCAGAAGGGGCTGCGCCACAAGGATTCCGACCAGCTCGACGACTTGCTGCTCTTCACGAATGGCATCGTGATAGCCCCGCGGGAAAAGATGGTGCAGTGGAAGTACATATGGGGCAATATCCCTTATATGCTTGAGATCGGGAAAAAAACAGCCATGGACATCAGCGACTCATTTGATTATGAGGTCGCGAAATTTTTGCTTGGGCGGGAGGAAAAGGATGGATAACATCGGGATTCTGGATTGCACCCTTCGGGACGGTGGACATGTGAATGACTCGGATTTTGGAGAGGAGGCCATACGCGGGATCGCCGGCGGGCTGGCGCGGGCAGGCGTGGATTATGTCGAGATGGGATTCCTGCGAAACGGACGTTTCACGCCAGGCCAATCCTCCTGCAACGATGCCTCCGAGATGGGCGCCAACGTGCCCGTGGACGGGGGCCGGACAAAATTCACGGCGATGATAAGGCCAGACTGGTACGACATCTCGCAAATGTCCAAAGGCAAGCAGGGGATTGACATTATCCGGTTCGCCTTTTACTACAGGGACTTTGACCTGATGGCGGAACAGGCGCGCGTCGTGAGGGAACTTGGCTACGGGATCATATGCAACCCGGTGAACATCATGGGATATACGGACGACAGCTTGAAGGAGCTGGTAGAACGGATTAACGGGATCATGCCGGAACAAGTCACGATCGTAGACACTTTTGGCGCGCTGACGTACGAGAGCCTGCGGAGGATCTATGGGATCGTGGAAGACGGCTTGGCGCCGAACATCAGGATAGGCCTGCACTTGCATGAGAACCAGTCGTTGGCATATGGCCTGCTCCATGAGTTCTTGGAAATAAAGAAGCCGGGGCGGGGGACTGTCATAGACGCGTCCCTGCTTGGCATGGGAAGGATGCCCGGAAACCTTTGCATGGAAATCCTAGCGACTCACCTTAACACCTATTTTGGCAAAGAGTATGACATCTCCGAGATTTACAGGCTGATCGGGAGGCATATCGAGCCGCTGAAGGAAAAGTACGGCTGGGGGTACCATCCGGCCTATTTCCTTACGGGACAGATGAATATGCATAGGTCTTATGGCGAGTACCTTTTCGATAAGGGGCTGGACATTTATGAGATCTCGAGGCTTTTGGCGAAGATCCCACGCCAGTCGCGGGATGAGTTTCACAAAGACGTGATAGAAAAGATATTCGAGAATCATGCAGCGGGGTGAGATGGAATGGATTTGACGGCGGTCATTGCCGTACGGGGCGGAAGCACAAGGGTCAAGGACAAGAACATGCGCCCGTTCGCAGGAGACAGCCTGCTTGGCATAAAGATAAGGCAATTGAGGAAGGTTAGCGAGATTGAGAAAATCATCGTCACGTCAGACAGCGACGAGCTTCTGGAAATAGCGGAAAGCCACGGGGCGATCCCAAAGCGGCGCCCTCTGAAATATTGCGATGAGAAAAGCGCGCCTTTTCGTGACGTGGTGAGGTTCATCGCGTCTGAGCAGGTGGGGACAGAGCATATGCTCTGGGCGCCATGCGTGTGCCCACTAGTGTCCGAGGAATACGTCCGTGACGGCCTTCTCTTGTACCGGCGGCAGCTTCAAGAGCTTGCGCCGGGGGAGGGCATCTGTACCGTGACGCCATTCAAGGAGTACCTGATAGGAGAGGACGGGCCAATCAATTACAGCGTCGAGCATTTCGTGAGAAGCCAGGATTTGCCGGATTGGCATTACGTCATCAACGGATTCTTCATCGCCAGGACTCGGCAAATGAATGAATGGGGATTCCTATACGGGAAGAACCCTCTAAAATACTCCATCCCCAAAAGGGATGCCGTGGACATTGACGATATGGATGACTTCGAGTTGGCAGAGATCTTGTACCGGAAGAAGAACGGAGAGGATTATAATGGGAAAATCGGCGAATGGCAACAATGAGGGGGTAGGGACAGGGAATGGGATGGGAATGCTCCGGCCGATTCCTTTCCCTGATTTCGTCGAGAAGACGCTATGTTATTCCTTCCAGTCCTTTGCCATATCCTGCTGGCATGGACTGAGCCGAGGCAAGCGGTCAAGTCGCGGATAGGTATCACGTCACGGACAGGCCGGACATAAGCTACCAGCCGGAACGGTAACGTATGGCCGTTGGCATCCTGCCCGTGGCCGGCTGGCAGCGGCATGCGGGCTTTTCTTAGCGATTCGCCCCGCCGCCCGCATACTTCTGCCAGTACTCCT
>CAZOLD010000214.1:1718-2873 GCA_964580595.1 uncultured Eubacterium sp. | reverse complement strand
CAAGGAAGGAAGAGGCCAGGGAACAAGGCCGCGAGGAAGGCCGCGAGGAAGGCCGCGAGGAAGGCCGTGAGGAAGGAATCAAGAGAGGCCGCGAGGAAGGCCGTGAGGAAGGCCGCGAACAAGGCCGTGAGGAAGGAATCAAGAGAGGCCGCGAGGAAGGCCGTGAAGAAGGCCGTGAGGAAGGCATCAAGAGGGGCCGTGAGGAGGGCAGGGAGCAGGAGCGGCTCAGCGCGATACGGCGGATGCTTGGGATAGGGCTGACGGAGGATCAGATCCTGGGCATGGAGTATACCGCTGAGGAAATAGGGAAAGCCATCGCGCCTGCGGATTAGGATGGGCTGGCGGGCAAGCCCCGCCCGCCTAAGCCTGTGGCCCGCGAAGTGGCGAGGCCGGCTCGTTGCCCCCTTAAAAGGTTTACTCACAGAGCTTTAAGTATGCCTGCTTCACGACTCCTGCCATGAGATGCCGGCGTTTCTCCAAAAATTCCAGGTAGGGCATATGCTCGAAGCCGTCGGGCAAAGCATTTTCCTCGCAAGTTTTCCTGTATCCATCCTCTCCTAGCTTCTGCCGATATTCCGGGACATATTTTTCCGGAGGCCTGTCTCCAATGTCGATATTCGTGTTGTAGTCAAGATATTGAAATAGGCTTTTTCCATCGCACGGCAGATGTCATGCACGTCACTGGTTGGCTCATGAATTATGAGCAAGTCGATGCAGTCCATGCCAATCATTGCCAGTTGCATATGGACAGTCATTGTGATATAATGACGCTAGGCAGGAATTTCACGAACAGTCCATGCGGACGACGAAACGCCCCAGTGTTGCAGCACTGGGGCGTTTCTATTCCCAATTTTGGCATGGCAGGGCTTATGGCCATAGGCTGGTTACCGACTATTCGTCACTGTCCAGCCATTTGGTGATGTAGTGGCAAGCTACACCAGCAGCGACAGCGACTAGGAACCTCACGAACACTTCCATGCAAGACACCCCCTTCCTGTACCTGTCTAGGGGCGGTAACATGGCTATTATATCGCGTGGCGCAGGGAATTTCAATCAGCGTCCCTCGACACTGTGGAACAGAATCTGGCGGAACGGCATCCTGTTGCCGTGCCAGTCGCTCCTGCGCATCTCGGGAGTTTGACAGCTCAATCGCAG
>CAZOLD010000214.1:0-1708 GCA_964580595.1 uncultured Eubacterium sp. | reverse complement strand
CCATGACGTTTATTGTTCCCTTTCGGGATATCTGGAGCTGCCTGTTCAAGAACGACTGCGCCTTTTCCGAGAGGAAGACGGGCGCTGATCCTTCATCATCACCCAGCCAGTGAAAAAGCTGAAGGGGTTTTTGAAGGAGTGGCGCCTGGCCCCTTTCGGCTGGCGGGCAAGTCCCGCCCGCTTAAGCCTGTGGCTCGCGACGCGCCGAGGCCGGCGCGGGGTTCCCACATGAAGGCGGGAAAGCAGGTTTCCCTACTTTCCCAATTTGCATATCCTGTTGCGCTCCGCTAACACGCCGGAGATCCTGTTGCATAGCTTGACCGTGCTTTCCGCGTCGCCGTCCGCCACGGCCTGCTGCAGCTCATCCGTGAGCGCGGACAGCTCCGCCTCCGTCTCTGCCGTCCCCTCGCTGCTGACCGGATCGGAATAGCGCAGCTCATCCGCGAGCGCCTTGACCGCGCCTGCCGTCTCCGCCCCGTCACATTGGGCGGCCAGCTGCCCGATTCTTGACTGGAGCGAGCGCATGGCCGCCACTTCTTTTTTCAGCCGCGCGTCCTGGGCGTGAATCTCATCCGCGACGACATCCGTGCCGACCATCCCTATCGCGGCGGCCGCCAGGGCGAGGACGCAGAGTAGCGCCGCCAACCATGAGGGAACCCATCTGCCCAGGGCCATGAAAATGATCCCCAGCGCCAGCTGAACCAGGAAGTAAATCACCCCGACGCGGGCGATGGGGAAGCCGTAGAACCGGCTCCTGGCGTCCGGCTTGCGGAACGCGAGGAAAATGGACAACGCCGCCACCGCGAAAGAAACCAGCGTGAATGCGTAGGAGATCCAGAACACCGGCGTTTTGTCAAACGGGACAAGGAACACGATCGCGTGGTAGGCCGCCAGCAGGACGGCAAGCACGAGCCATGGCCTGACGCTCTTTTTTTCCATCTGATTCATCTTGAGATCCCCCTTTCCTTACTCGCCGCGCTTCCTGCCGCAATTGGGGCAGAAGTTCCCGGTGATGCCCTTCTGGCCGCAGGCGCAATCCCAGGACGCCGGCGCGCTCTCCGCGGCGGGCGCGGGGACAGCGGGGCGCTTTATGCCGCAGTTGGAGCAGAAATTCCCCGTCAGGCTCTTCTGGCCGCAGGCCGGGCAATCCCATGTCTCTGGCTGCGCGGCAGGCCGGGGCTTTTTGGCGCCGCAGTTGGGGCAAAAATTGCCGGAGATCCCTTTTTGGCCACAGGCGCAGTCCCAGGTTCCCGCCACCGCGTTCCCGATGGACTGCCCGATTTGCCCCGACGCGTCCATGACCGGGCTTAGGGCGTCCCTCGTCATGCCGATGACGCTCCCCATCGCGCCTAAGGTCACGCCTAAGCCCGCGACATCTCCTAGCCCGCCGCCTCCTTCCCCGCCGGTGATCCCGTTCTTCATCGCTTCTAAGCCGACCTGCCGGCTGGTTTCCTGCTGGTAGGTATATCCCTTCATGCGCATCTCGTCGGCTTCCGCCCCCGCTTTCATCCGGTAAGCGTCCGCCTCGGCGGATTTCTGTATCTTTAGGGCCTCCGCTTCCCCCTGTGCGCCGATCACTTTCATCTGCGCCTCGGTCTGCGCTTCCACCGCCTTGCGCTGCTGCTCGGCCTGCGCGATGTTCTTCCGTATCTGCTCCTGGCGGACGCCAAGATATTGCTCGGCGTATTGTTCCCGCATCCGGCGGTAG
>CAZOLD010000213.1:0-2877 GCA_964580595.1 uncultured Eubacterium sp. | reverse complement strand
ATCTTCCGGTTCTCCATCCGGATCCACACCTCTCTCCCGCTGCCTCGCCGCGGACTAGCCTCGTATCGCCATCGCGCGATTAAACCCTCATGCCCCGCAAGTAGGGCGCCGCCATGGATGAAAGCCCACGGATTGCTCCGCATGGACATTAGCGACTGGGCTTTCAGAGTAATCATTGCGGCGCGTCCAGCCGTCCCTTCTCGCGCGCGTCCAGCGCGGCCTCCCGCTCCTCCAGCTCCTTTTCCCAGGCCTCGTATTTGTCCACGATCTTGTTCTCATAGTTGAGGATGTTCGGGTGGTCGTCCACCAGCGTGATCGTCACCATGCCGATTGACACGATGAGGAGGAACGCGATGCACGCCACGCAAATGCGAAGCAAGCCCTTCTTCTTCCCCAGCTCCTTCTGCGTCCAGTCCCGGCTCGATTCCGCGTTCCTCCTCCTCTGCCGCTCCTGGTTCATGCTCTCCTCATACCAGGCCGCCATCTCCTCCATCTGCTGCCCCCCGCCGCCACCGCTTGGCGCGCTAGGGACGTAAATCGGCTCTATGGGCTCTTCCGACAGCTCCGGGAAGGAGAGGACGTAATCCTGCAGCTCCCTTAGGAACATCCACCCGACGGGCGTCTCGAACACCTGCTCGTTCACGAGCTTGCGGTACATCTCAAGCGCCATCTTCGGGTTCTTGTTTTGGATCTTCTCCCTGATATACTCTATGCCTTCCGCTTCCTTGCGCGCCTTCTCCGCCTCCTGGCCGCTCTCGAACGCGAAGCCGTCTACCACCATGCCAGATTCATCCATCCTGTTTCTCCTTATCGCGATACCGCCTTGCTCCCGCGCCGGACGCGCCTACGCGTGGCGGATATCCGTATGCTCCGAAATTTCCCGGCTGATCGTCGCCAAATCGTCCAGGCCCAGGTCATGCACGCAGGAGTGCCCCGTAATCCTGGCAAAGGTCTTAAGCTCCTCCAGGGTCACGTTCAGGTAGTTCGCCACTCTCCGCGCGGCCTGCCCGACCTGGAGCCGCCCCCGCAACTTCTCATCCTGCGTCGCGATCCCGACCGGGCAATTCCCCGAGCCGCAGATCCGGTATTGCTGGCAGGCCGCCGCGATCAGGGCGGCGCTCGCGACCGCGACCGCGTCCGCGCCCATGGCAAGGGCCTTCGCCACGTCCGCGGAGACGCGCAGCCCGCCGGTTATCACCAGCGAGATGTCGGAACGCGCCTGATCCAAGTAGCGCCTGGCGCGGCATAGCGCGTAGACCGTCGGGATCGTCGTCGCCTCCCGCAGCAGCAGCGGGCTAGAGCCCGTCGCGCCACCCCTTCCGTCAATGGTGACGAAATCCGGATTTGCGTAGACGCAATATTCCAAATCCCGCTCGATATGCCCGGCGGCAATCTTGATCCCGATCGGCCTGCCGTCCGAGCGTTCCCTTAGCATGGATACCATTTCCCGCAAGTCGTCCTTGGTACGCAGCTCCGCGAACTTGCTGGGGCTTTGCACGTCCTCCCCCGGCTCCTTCCCGCGCAGCCTTGCGATCTCCTCCGTCACCTTTTCCCCGGGCAGGTGACCTCCCATCCCGGGCTTCGTCCCCTGGCCGATCTTGATCTCGATGGCGTCCGCCGCGCGCAGGTTCTCGTCCGTCACGCTGTATTTGTTGGGGACGTACTCAAAAATATATTTGTAGGCCGCTTCCCGCTCCTCCGGCAGGATCCCGCCTTCCCCGCTGCACGTCGCGGTTTTCGCCATGGCGGACCCTTGGGCCAGTGCCACCTTGATCTCCTTGGACAAGGCCCCGAAGGACATATGCGAGATATAGACCGGGCTTCCTAAGACCATCGGCCTCTTGGCATGCTTCCCGATGACGGTCATCGTGGATACCGGCTCCTCTTCGTCAAGCGGCGGCGGGTTCAGCTGCGCCCCCAAAAGGAGGATGTCGTCCCAGCCGGGCATCGGCATCCGCGTCCCCATCGCCCCGCTGATGGTCCTGCCCGTCACCGCCATCTGATGGATTTCCTCCATGTAGCGGCAGGACTCGTCCGTGCGGTAGAATGCCTTATCATAGGACAAGTCCATAGGGCCCTCGTCCGTGCCGGAGGCTCCCGCCTCGCCGCCTGCCCGCGCGGCGCCCGCCTCCCCGCCCTCGTCGGGCGAAAGCGGCGTTTCCACGAATTTGTCCCCGGGCTGGTGGCAGACGGGGCACTCATCCGGGGGGTTGTCCCCCATATGCACATATCCGCAAACGCTGCATACAAACCTTTTCATGCGATTCCCTCCTCTCGCCGTGCCTTACCGTGCGCTATCCATGACACCATTATAAAAGATTTCCCCGCGCGGCACAACCCTAAGTGGCGGCGCTAAGGGCGCTGTTCTGGTACCTGCCGTCATACGTCACGTCCTCCCCGAACCAGGGCGGGGGAGAAAACGCGTCCGCGGCCTCAACGGTCGGGAATTCCACTTCTGCTAAGATGAGCGGGGCCAGGCTGCCTTCAAAAACATCCAGCTCGACAGTCAGCCCGTCCCCCGGGGCGGTGCCCTTCTTGCCGTCCGCGCCGGATAGCGGGATCACGTAACGCTTCTTCACGATCCGCCTGCCATCCGCCTTCGGGAGCAGATGCGCGTAGGCCTCCCCGGTCAGCGGCAGGTTGTATTCCTCGCGCGCCATGAGTCCCTTGGACTTGTAAGTGAGGTAATAGTCGTCATCCTGCCTGCGGACGCGCAAGACCGGGTCCGTGCAAAGATATGCCTGCTCGATCTGGTGGAACGGGTAGGATTCCAAGTCCGGCGGCAGGCTCGCCACTAAGTACTTACGCTCAATTTCCATGCGAATCTCCTTTCCGCGCGATTCCCTTCCCGCGCATATCCCTTCCCGCGCATATCCC
>CAZOLD010000212.1:0-2888 GCA_964580595.1 uncultured Eubacterium sp. | reverse complement strand
TTTGCGCCAGGCAGCCAGATCCAGTGCCAAGGCGCCAAGACCTCCGCGCCGGGCAGCCAGATCCCCCACATGGGCGCCGGCCCTTCGCGCCAGGCAGCCAAGCCCCGCGCCAGGCGCCGGCCTTCGCGCCTTACCGATATATGATGTCGTCCCGCCCCGGCCCGTTTGAAATCATCGTCACCGGGAAACCAATCTTTTTCTCGATGAACTCGACGTAGTTCCTGCAATTCTCCGGCAAATCCGCGTAGCTGCGGATGCCCCTGATATCGCATTTCCAACCGGGAAGCCTCTCAAGGACGGGCTTCGCCCTCCCTAACTTCGCCGTCACGGGGAACTCGTCCGTCATCTCGCCGTCAATCTCATACCCCACGCAAACCGGGATCTCGTCCAGGTACCCCAGGACGTCTAACACGGTCAGCGCCACGTCCGTCGCGCCCTGGATGCGGCACCCGTACTTGCTGGCCACGGCGTCAAACCATCCCATGCGCCTCGGGCGGCCCGTCGTCGCGCCGTATTCCCCGCCGTCGCCGCCGCGCTTCCGCAGCTCCTCGGCCTCGTCCCCGAAAATCTCGCTCACGAAGGCCCCTGCCCCCACGGCGGAAGAGTACGCCTTGCATACCGCCGTGATTTTCTCGATCTCATAGGGCGGGATCCCCGCGCCAACCGCGCCATAGGCCGCCAGGGTAGAGGACGACGTCACCATCGGGTAGATGCCATGGTCCGGATCCTTCAAGGACCCTAACTGCCCCTCTAGGAGGATGTTCTTCCCTTCCTTCAGCGCGTCCCACAGATACGCGGACGTATCGCACACATAGGGCGCGATCATGTCGCGGTATCCCAAAAGCTCGCCCGCCAGCTCGTCCGGATCCAAGAGCGGCTTATGGTAGAGATGCTCTAAGAGGACATTCTTGGCCTCACAGGTCCGGCGCAGCTTCTCCCTAAGCGCTTCCTCGTCGAAAAGCTCGTTGACCTGGAAGCCGGTCTTCGCGTATTTGTCCGAATAAAAAGGCGCGATCCCCGACTTCGTGGACCCAAAGGACCTGCCGCCCAGGCGCTCTTCCTCATACCGGTCTAGCAAAATATGGTACGGCATCACAATTTGCGCCCGGTCGGACACCAAAAGCTTCGGCTTGGGCACCCCTTTGCCCACTAACGATTCAATCTCCTCCATCAGGACCGGGATATTCAAGGCCACGCCGTTGCCGATGACGCTGGTCGTATGCCCGTAAAACACGCCGCTGGGGAGGGTATGCAGGGCGAATTTTCCATAACCGTTCACGATCGTGTGGCCGGCGTTCGCCCCGCCCTGGAAACGCACGACGATATCCGCCTCCTCCGCCATCATGTCCGTGATCTTGCCCTTTCCCTCGTCTCCCCAATTCGCGCCAACTATCGCATGTACCATGGAAGTCCCTCCTCTGAATTTACGCCGCTCAAATGCCCCGCCGCAAGCAGCAGGGCATCTCGTTCGCTTCTCATATGATTGCCGCGGCCACCGCGGTCATACTTTCTTGAACCTCTCGACCTCGTCCCTCAGCTCGCGGGAAATCGATTGGTTATTCTCCGTCTCCTGTCTGATATGCGTAATGGCGTCCACAAGGTCCCCCGCCCTTTCCGCCACGTCCGCGACGCCCTTCGCGCTCTCGTCGACCGTCCCGGAGACATTGTTGATGCTGTTGTTGATCCCCTCCATGATCTCCTCCACCTCGGAGGTCCTGCCCGCGAACTCGGAAAGGATGCCGTCCACGCTCTCCGCGTCATTCTGGTAGGAATTCGCGACTTCCACGAACCCGTCGTAATCCTTCATGATGTTCTCGTCAATGAACCTCAGCATGTCCTCCGCGTTCTGCGAGAGCTTCTCGACCGCCGCGGTGACCATGTTGCTGATGTTCTGGATATTGTTGGCCGCCATCCTGCTGTTGTCCGCTAAGACCCGAATCTCGTCCGCGACGACCGCGAACCCCTTCCCCGCGTCGCCGGCGCGCGCCGCCTCGATGGAGGCGTTAAGCGCTAACAAGTTCGTCTGCCCCGTGATTTCTAGGATATCGCCCGTCAGCTCGTTGATCTGCCCGACGTTCCGGCTCTCGTTCACGGCCTCCTCTAGCGCCTGCCTGATCTCCGCCATCATGCGGTTGACCGCCGTCTTGTTCTCGACCGTGTTCCTGCGCACCTCCTGCGCCCGCTCCTTGATCTCGACGACCAAATCCGCACCCCGATCGGCGCGTTCCGCCATGTCCTTTACCTTCCCGAAAATGCTGTTGCTCCCCTGCACGATCTGGTCTAGCGTGACGGAAACCTCCTCCATGCTGGCCGCTAACTCCTCCATCGAGGATGAGACGCTGGTCACGTTCTCGTTCGAGGAATTGACGCGGCTCGTGATGTGGTCCACGGAGTCCATCATCCGCTCCGACTGCCCCTTGAGCCTGCGCATCAAATCCTGGAGCTGCTCGATGAAGCTGTTGACGCCGCCCGCTAACTGCCCGACCTCATCCTCCGTCTTGACCTCGATCCTTTCCGTCAAGTCGCCCTCGTTGTTCTCCAGCTTTTGGACAATCTGCCGCAAGTGCCCGCTGGCCACCTTCGCCGGCTGCGCGATCGTGCGCACCACGACGAAGATGATCACGGCGACCATCAGCAGGAACACGGCAATCATGATGAGGTTGAACGCGAACGTGATCCTGACCGTGGAGTCAAAATTCTTCGTGATGGAGCTAATCTTCGCCTCCATGGCCGACGCATACGCTTCCTTGCTCGACTCTAGCGTCACGAGCTTGCTCCTGTTGTCCCCTAAATGCGTCAATGCCCCGAGCTGATCCCCCTTCTCAACCGAGACGGCCGCCTCGATCCCCGAGTTCATGTAATCCTCGAATTCCGCTTTATAATTGCTG